>CANGUI010000199.1 GCA_947457025.1 Flammeovirgaceae bacterium
CCTGCGCAGAGGACTCGCCCCCGGGGCCCAATATTGCTACCGCCTCGTTGCTTTCTTTCCACAACCGCGGGGTGGAGAAAGTTATGTTTCTGCCGAAATATGCGTTCCCCCGATTGAAGCCGATGCCCCGGTGATTACGAACGTATCCGTGGACCGCACGACTACGCAGACCACCACTACCGGCCAGATCACGGTAAAATGGCGTTCACCTTTTGATGTTAACCGCACCCAGTTTCCACCTCCCTACCGCTATGAAGTGTGGCGGGCGGAAGGTTTTACCGGCACCAATCGCCTCACCCGTGTTTCTACCGGTCGTCAATTGGATTCTTCGTTCGTGGATGCCGGGCCGAACACGCGCGAAACAATTTACAACTACCGAATCATTGCCTTCGATAACAACGACACCCGCCTGGACACCGCCTTCGAAGCGTCCTCCGTGCGGCTGGAACTGGCGCCCGCGCTAAAGAAAATTCAACTCACCTGGCAGGCCAACGTTCCGTGGTCAAACAATACAAACACACACCCCTGGCACCTGATCTACCGCGGCACTCCCAATCAAACCGAAAACCAGTTTGTTCTGATCGACAGCGTTAACGTTAACAATGGCCGTTTTCAGTATGTGGATTCGGGCCAGTACAACCGCCAGCCGCTACGCGAAACCGATTTCTATTGCTATCGGGTGATGACCCGGGGTGCGTACGGAAACCCGAAAATCAGAGAGCCTCTGGTTAACTTCTCACAAGTAGCCTGCGCGCAGCCAAACGACAATGAGAAGCCCTGCCAGCCGAAGTTTGCAGCCAGCCTGGAAGGTGTTAAATGCGATGCGTTTATCTTACAAACCCCCTGCGATGCAGCCCTTTTCTCGAATACGCTGAAATGGAACCGGCCGACCGATGCTGCCTGCCGCGAAGATGTCAAGAACTACAAAATCTATGTTGCCGGCAAAGTGGGCGACGAGTTCACCGAACTGATCTCCGTGAAAGACACTTTTTACATTGACCGCAACCTGCCGTCGTTTGCGCGCTGCTATAAAATCGCTGCGATAGATCGATCCGGTAACGAAAGTGAGTTGAGTGAGGCGTTCTGTTTCGATAATTGCCCCACCTACGAGCTGCCCAACGTATTTACGCCCAACGGCGACGGCTGCAACGATCTGTTCAGCGCTTTCTCCGAACGGGATGTGCGGGATGAAAATGGAAACTTCCAATGCGGCGAGCCCGCCGGCGATCTTCGCGGGCGGTGCGCCCGTTTCGTACAACGTGTTCAATTCACCGTATTCAACCGGTGGGGCGGGGAAGTGTACAGCTACACCTCCGGCGGCGAGCGCAACATCTACATCGACTGGAACGGGCAAGATAACAATAACCGTGACTTACCCACCGGGGTGTATTACTATAGCGCCGAAGTAACCTTCGATGTGGTTGATCCCGCCCGGCAGACGCGTACCCAGCGGGGCTGGGTGCACCTCATCCGCTGAGATGGTGGTGCTGTTTGACGGTGTTTGCAACCTGTGCAGCAGAAGTGTGCTGTTCATCATCCGGCGAGATCCAGCTGCCCGCTTCCGGTTCAGTTCGCTGCAATCTGCCTACGGCGCTCGCCAGCTTGCGCAATTCGGTATCAACAGCCTTTCATCCGCCAGCGTTGTGTTGATTCGCGATCACCGGGCTTTCCAAAAAAGCGATGCCGTATTGGAAATCGTACGCCACCTGCATGGCGCATGGCCGTTCATGTATGTTTTTAAGGTGGTACCCCGTTTTATCCGCGACGGTATGTACGACTGGGTGGCGGCAAAACGCTACCGATGGCTCGGCAAGAAAACCGAATGCTGGGTACCTGCACCCGAACTGCTGTCTCGATTTATCAATTCCTGACGTTTGCTATTTTTCGGCCATAAAACCAAGATTATGAAAACGGCATATGTGTTCCCGGGGCAGGGCGCCCAGTTTACCGGTATGGGCAAAGATTTGTACAACAGCCACGCCAGGGCAAAAGATCTTTTCGATGCAGCCAACGATATCCTGCAGTTCGACCTGCGCGGCATCATGTTTAACGGTACCGCGGACGAACTGAAGCAAACCCGGGTTACCCAACCCGCTGTCTTTTTACATAGTGTGGCTGTAGCCGAATGTGCTCCTGACTTTACACCCGACATGGTTGCGGGCCATTCACTGGGAGAATTCTCCGCTCTCGTAGCTTCCGGGGCCCTCTCCTTCTCAGACGGCCTGAAACTGGTATACCAACGGGCAATGGCCATGCAGAAAGCGTGCGAAGTACACCCCTCGACCATGGCTGCCATCCTGGGACTTGAGGACGCCGTTGTAGAAGAAATCTGTGCTTCCGTCAAGGAAGAGGTGGTTGTGGCCGCCAATTACAATTGCCCGGGCCAGCTGGTTATCTCCGGCTCGGTGCGGGGCGTAGAAATCGCATGCGAAAAAATGAAGGCTGCCGGCGCCAAACGGGCATTGCCACTACAGGTGGGCGGGGCTTTTCACTCCCCGATGATGGAACCCGCGCGGGAAGAACTGGCAGCCGCCATCCGATCCACGCACTTCAACACACCTCGCTGTCCCGTTTATCAGAACGCCACCGCCCTCCCTGCCAACACAGTAGAGGCGATTCAGGAAAATCTCATTGCCCAACTCACGGCACCCGTGCGGTGGACGCAATCGGTGCAGCACATGACGGCCGACGGCGCAACGCGTTTTGTGGAGTGTGGCCCCGGTAAAGTGTTGCAGGGGCTGATCAAAAAGATCTCGCCAGCGGCCGAAGCGGTTAGTGCGTAGACAGTAAGTATTGGTGCCGGTGTTGCCATGAATCTGACCTGCCGGCAACAGGGTCTTTCCGCCCGGCCTATCCGGCGTAGCGGGTTACAGGGAGCGTGTCGGCACATTCCGCTAACAGGTGGCGCACCGTCTGGCCAATGGATGGATGAATAAAGTCGGGCAGCAATTCAGCCAGGGGCACCAGCGTAAAGCGGCGCCAGGCAATCTGTGGATGTGGAATTTCCAGGCGCCCGGTGCGTACTACCGTGTCGCCAAAAAAGAGGATATCCAGGTCAATGATCCGGGCTGCCCACCGGTCGGCTGGGCGGCGCCCCAGGTGCTGTTCGATACGTTGAAGAGCATCCAGCAACTCCAACGGCGTAAGAGCGGTTGCCAAAGTCACCACCTGGTTCAAATACGGAGGCTCCCCCTCGCGGCCCCAAGCCGCGGTCTCGTAAATGGCCGACTGTGCCCGAACGGTGCCCACGTCACCGATCAGAGCCAGGGCATCCGCCAGATGGCGCAGACGGTCGCCCAGATTAGAACCAAGCAACAAGACCGCCTGTTTTACGTATTCCATACCAGAATTGAATGTCAGTGCGTAACCGAATCCGCTCGTCACGCACCCCAAATATGTACTTTTGCCTCGTTAAAAACACTCTATGAACTTTCTGAAAGCGTTCTTCGCATCCTGCCTGGGCACATTTGTGGCGCTCATCCTGCTCTTTTTCGTTACCATCGCTTTTTTCAGTTCGCTGTCCTCGAGTCAGGAGGTGAAGGTAGCCGAAAACAGCGTGCTGCACCTGGATATCAACTCGGTGATCAATGAAATAGAGACAGAAGATCCGCTGTCAGAACTGTTCCCCAATTCCATCCCGCAGAATATCGGGGTTATCCAACTCACGGAAGCTATCCGCAAGGCAAAAGAAGATGCGAACATCCGCGGCATCTACCTGCAGGCCGGGTCACCCTTTGCAGGGTTTGCCACCCTGGAAGAAATCCGTGCGGCCCTCCAGGATTTTCGTACTTCCGGCAAGTGGGTGATTGCCTATGCCGATAACTACACGGAAGGCGGGTACTTCCTCGCATCGGTAGCCGATCAGGTCTACATGAATCCAAACGGGCTGCTTGAGTTCAACGGGCTGACGCTGGAGGTAAACTTCCTAAAGAAACTCTTTGATAAACTCGAAATACACCCGCAGGTATTCCGCGTGGGCGACTTTAAAAGCGCCATCGAACCCTTCATACGCGAGAACCTCAGCGCAGAAAACCGCCTCCAGTTGAATTCCATCGCCCAGTCCATTCACAGTGTCCTACTGCAGCACATAGCCGAAAGCCGGGGGCGGGACGTGGCCGACCTAAAATACGTGGCCGACAACATGCTGGTACGCAGTGCCCAGGATGCGGTGGAGCACCGGTTAGTGGATTCCCTGCTCTACCACGACCAGGTCAGGGCCAACCTGGCCCGACGTACAGGTACAGAGGCGGAAGACCTGGAGGTGATTACCTATGCCAAATTCCGCAAGACATATTCCACTTACAGTTCCTCGAAAAACGAGGTTGCCGTCATTGTGGCGGAGGGAGAGATTTTGCCCGGGACGAGCGAAGAAACTACCGTAATTGCATCCGCCACATTCCGCGAGGAGATTCGGAAGGCCCGCACCAACAGCAAAACCAAAGCCATCGTCCTTCGCGTGAACAGCCCGGGCGGTGTGTTTCAGGCTGCAGACGAAATCTGGCGTGAGCTGGAGCTGGCTGCCAAAGATAAGCCGCTAATCGCCTCCATGGGCGACTATGCTGCCAGTGGCGGCTATTACCTCGCCATGGCGTGCGATACCATCATCACGCGGCCCACAACCATCACGGGGTCAATTGGTGTATTTTCTGTTCTGTTTGATCTGAGCTCTTTTCTCGGCAACAAGCTGGGCATCACATCCGATCAGGTGCAGACCGGAAACGTTGGCGAACTAATTACCGTTACCCGGCCGCTGACCGAATTAGAAAAACAAATCTGGCAAAAACAGACAG
>CANGUI010000200.1 GCA_947457025.1 Flammeovirgaceae bacterium
GGCCGCGGTCCGGGCCGCCCCACGCGTCCCACCGATGGATGGCCAACGCTCCGGTTACGGCCTCAAAATAGTGAGCAGGCAGCTGGCAGTCGCTGTCAAATACTACAAAATACTCACCTTTCGCGAGACCGAAACCCACGTTACGCGACGGCCCGGGGCCGCTGTTGGGCTTGCTGTGGTAAACTAACCTCAGGCGATCCTGAAACTGCTCGCAAACGGCTGCGCAGGTATTTGTCGAGCCGTCTTCTATTATTATGACTTCGAAGTTGGTAACGGTCTGGTGGAGCAGGCTTTCCAGCAGCGAACGAATCTCTTGCGGCCGATTAAACACCGGTATAATTACTGAAAACCGTGGCGCAGCCGACATGTACCGACAAAAATAATAGGCAATACGGTTAATTGGCTATCTTGGGGATAAACACTGAAAGTATGCTGAAAATCCAACGACTTTGTTTGATCTTGTTTATCGGAATGACGGGCACATGCGCCGCGCAAGAAACCTACCGGGCAGACGTGCAATCGGATGATGCGATCATCAACGCCCTCTACGCCGTGATTTCGGGTGGGCCTGGTGAGACCCGCGACTGGGCTCGCTTTCGAAATCTGTTCGCTCCGTCAGCCCGTCTGATCCCAACCCGAAAGGAAGATAACCGGCTCATTTTGCGTACGCTCTCTCCGGATGAATACGTTCAGCTTTTTTCGAGCCGCATCAGTACAGGCTTTTATGAAAAGGAACTCGTTGCGCGGACGGAACGGTATGGAACTGTTGTGCATCGCTTCAGCACCTATGAGACGCGCGAAACGAAAAACGGCCCCGTTACCAACCACGGCATCAACAGCATTCAGATGTTCTTCGATGGCGAACGTTACTACATCATTACAATCTTCTGGTGTGCCGAAAATCTCGGATTTCCGCTGCCTGCCGCATTACTTCCCAAATAAACTGACCATGAAAATCCCTGCGCTCGTACTGGGTATTCTAACCACCTGCCTCGTTTTCGGGCAGATGCCTTCTCCTGACTGGAAGACCCGTGCACGGCAAATGGCCGAAGCCTCTCTTCCCGAATTTTTTGACCTGCTCAGCATTCCAAATGATGCGCACATGGCTGCGGACATTGAGAAGAACGTACGCTGGTGTGAACTGGCGTTCAAAAAACGAGGCTTTATAACCCAACGCTTGATCACTGCCGGCGCTCCACTACTGCTGGCCAACGGGCCTTCCCCGGCGAAGCAGGGCTACAAAACCGTATTGATTTACCTGCAGATCGATGGCCAGCCCGTTAATCCGAGCTTATGGGATCAGCCTAACCCGTGGCAGCCGGTGATGAAGGAGGTTCAGCCGGACGGCACCTGGAAAATAGTTCCTGAAGAAAAATGGAAAGCAGAACTGAACCCGGAATGGCGCGTATTTGCACGATCGGCCAGCGATGCGAAAGGACCAGCGATGGCGTTTTTGGCCGCCTGGGATGCATTCCGGTTGGGAAAGTCTGACCCGGCCTATCACATCAAAGTAATCATGGATTTCGAAGAAGAACTGGGTTCACCGCAGCTGCCAAAAGCGGTTGAGAACTACCAGCGGGAACTCGCAGCCGACTGGCTCATAATTTTTGATGGCCCGCGCCACGTCAGCAATCAGCCCACGCTCTCCTTTGGTGCACGCGGCATCTGTGAGTTAACACTGACCACGTTCGGACCACGTACTCCTGTGCACAGTGGCAATTACGGAAACTACACCCCAAACCCCGCCATGCGGCTTGCGCAATTACTAGCGTCTATGAAAGATGCATCCGGGCGGGTAACCATACCGGGGTTTTATGATGGAATTGCGCTGACTGCGCCCGAAAAAGAAACATTGCGACAAGTGCCAGACAATGAAGGGGAAATCAAAAAATTCCTGGGCATTGCCGCCCCCGATAACATTGGCGATAACTTTCAGGAGTCGCTACAATACCCTACGTTGAATATCCGAGGTATGAACTCCCTCTACATCGGTAACAAAGCCCGCACCCTTATACCCGCCTGGGCAACGGCCGAGTTCGACATCCGGCTGGTGCCTTCCAGTGACCCGAAACGGCTGATTCAACTGGTTACCAATCACATTGAAAGCCAGGGCTACCACCTCGTAGAACGGGAACCTAATGAGGCGGAACGCGCCACGTACCCGCGGCTCGCTGCCCTGCAGTCAAGCATTTCCTATCTTGCTTTTCAGACTCCCTTCGATTCGCCTCCGGGAATCTGGCTCACACGGGCCATGCGAAAAGCATTTGGGCACGACCCGATCCGCATCCGCACGGCCGGCGGTTCTATTCCAATTTCTCCTTTTGTTACCACTCTTGGAATCCCGGCGGTGGCCGTACCAACCGTAAATGCGGACAACAACCAGCATGCGGAAAATGAAAACATCCGGATTGGCAACTATGTAGACGGCGTGGTGACTTTCCTGGCTATTCTCCTGGAAAAGCCTTAAAAGCTCACACCTCCGGGCCCTTTCCTACCATTTACTTCTTCTTACCGGCACCTTTCCTGGCTGCCTTTACGGGCTTTTCAGGACGGTACTTTTTCAGGTATGTTCTAAGTGCATGCAGTAAGTGATCGGTGAAATTTTCGCCTTGCGAATACTTTTTGAGATCCCGAAGAATATCATTCGGAATCCGCGCGGTAACTTTTGTAGTCATAAAGAGTTATTTTGTAAATACTATTTTGGTCTAAAATACAGCACTCCCACGAAAATCCAAAAAAGAGTCCATAATTTTTCCCCGGCGGCTGTCGGCACGAACGCGGCCGATGCCGTATCTTGCCAGCCCTCATGGAGCATTTTGTTGTATCAGCCCGAAAGTATCGCCCGCTTGGTTTCGAAGAGGTAGTGGGACAGGAACACATCACCACCACCCTGACTAACGCCATCGACAACAACAAACTGGCGCAAGCCTTGTTGTTTTGCGGCCCGCGCGGGGTTGGCAAAACCACCTGTGCGCGGATTGTAGCCCGCATGATCAACGGCTTTGAAGAGCGCGCAGAAATTAACTCGCTGAACATTTTTGAACTTGATGCCGCCTCGAACAACTCAGTAGAGGACATTCGTAACCTCATTGATCAAGTTCGTTACCCGCCTCAGTTTGGAAAATACAAAGTGTATATCATCGATGAGGTACACATGCTCTCCAACTCCGCCTTTAATGCATTTCTGAAGACGCTCGAGGAACCGCCCCCGTATGCCGTTTTTATTCTGGCCACCACCGAAAAGCACAAAGTTATCCCCACCATCCTTTCGCGTTGCCAGATTTTCGATTTTAACCGGATACAAGTAAGTGATATCGCCCGCCAGTTGAAAAAAATTGCAGAGCGGGAAGGCGTGCAGGCTGAAGACGAAGCCCTGCACATAATTGCACAAAAGGCTGATGGCGCACTACGCGATGCCCTCTCCATCTTCGACCTGATGGTAACCTACTCATCTGGCAACCGGCTTTCATTTACCGACGTGCTGGCCAACCTGCACATCCTCGACTACGACTACTACTTCCAGGTTGTGGACGGCCTGTTAGCCCAGCATGCGGCGGGGCCGCTTTTGCTGTTAGACGAAATCCTGCGCAAAGGATTTGACGGACAAAATTTTATTGTGGGGCTGGCAGAGCATTTCCGTAACTTGCTTGTATGCCAGGATGCCCGCACCATTGAGTTGCTCGAAGTACCCGAAAGCACTGCGCGCAGATATGCAGACCAGGCCCGGCAGGCTGCACCCTCGTTATTGCTCACGTGGCTGAACCTGGCCAACACGTGCGACATGCACTATAAAACGAGCCGGAACCAGCGACTCTTGGTTGAACTCGCCCTGATGAAGATGGCGCATGTTCAATCCCTTCTGCCAGCTCCTGCCGAAGAGCCGGTAAAAAAAAAAGTGACGTAACCCTCCCTGTCGCAGAGCCCGCCCCAGTGGCTGGACCCCCGCCTGCTCCGGAACCCACAATCACCAGCCACCCGAACATCACCATTTCCGCGCCGTCCGCTGACGTGGCGCCACGCCCAACATCATCAGCTCGGCCGCGGTCTACCCTCAACCTACGGGACATTACCGCCCCCAAGCCGCGCGCACTGACACCCGACCTTGCCCCACAACCTCTTCCAGACAAACCCGTGCAGATTGAAGAGTTGCTGAAATGCTGGAAGACCTTTGCTGAACAATACCGGGACCGAGTAGCGGAGTATTCTGTATTGAATCGGGAAATTCAGTTTCAGGGGAACGAGGTTATTGTTCGTTTGGCCAATCCATTCGAAGAACAATTGCTTCAACTGCTAAAAGCTGATGCTTCAACATTCTTACGTCGCGAATTATTCAATAGCCAAATCACCATCTCCGGAAAACTGGAAGTCACCGCCGGCAAAAATCTTATCTATACCAACAGCGAAAAGTTTGAACATCTATTGCGAAAATATCCGCTCTTGGGGAAGTTACGAGAACGCTTTGGCCTGGACGCTGAATATTAGAAGCCTTCCGACCCCCACCCTAAGTACGGCAACGGTCGATTCCTTCGTACTATCAAAAATTCAATACCTCAACGTCCGGAAGTGTAGGCGAACTCCCGTGGTGATTTTCAATTCTGTTCAAGGATATTCAGAAAAGGCATGTAACCCTATGCTCCGGCTTATCGTTTCAACAGGCGTATACGCGTTATGAAACGGTACTCTCAAAGCCACCTCCACTACTATCGGGTGGCTTTGTTTTTATGGATACTCACGTTCGGATTCCCGACTACCGGCCTGGTCGAAACCA
>CANGUI010000201.1 GCA_947457025.1 Flammeovirgaceae bacterium
GATCCCTTCAGTGCTCTTGCTTATGGTTTCCTTGGCAACCACCTCTGCTTCCTCATTCGCTTTATTGACCGCCGCAACGATGAGATCCTGTACGAGGCCATGGTCATTCGCATTCAGGATTACCGGGTCAATCGTCAGGGAAAGTAGCTGCCGCTTTCCGTTCACTACTGCCTTGACCATGCCACCTCCGGATTCACCCGATATTTTTGTACGAGCCAAACTTTCCTGTGCCTCCGCCATGCGGGCCTGCATCTCCTTCACTTTACCCATCATTCCCATGAGATCAAACATACGTGTATTCGTTTTGGTGGATCAAAAGTAGGGATAAAACCAGTTTACTTTCTTCGGATGAGCACCAGGGTGCCGGTGCGCGTGGTTGTTTGGCCGGCCAGGTCGGTGATCTGGGCCTTCCAGATGTAGCTCTCTGGCGGCATTGCGCGCCCACCGCTTGTGCCATCCCAGGGCTCATTCTTTTCGGTAGTAAACACTAACGCGCCCCAGCGGTCAAAAACACTCAGGGACATCTTCTGGACAAATTGAGTGGTCAGGCGAAAAGTTTCGTTTTCAACCGGCCCGGACCGGTCAGGGCTGAAGGCGGTGGGGAATGATACCGAAATTTCTTTTACGATGCGGACGGTATTAGATACTGAAGCAACCACGCCAGTCTGCGCTGCTGTGGCACGTACCCGGTAGACTACGATCTGATTGTTGAAATCGGGCATATTGTCAAAGTAGGTTGTATCGGTATTCATGTTTACGGATTGAATCAATGCCCCCTGATCGTTGAATTTTTCGAGCACGTAACCGGCTACTCCCTGCTTCCAGCCTGTAAACCGGGTCCAACGAACAGTTACCGCATTTTGACGGTCGCGGTCGGCCAGCAGTCGAATCGGGCAAATGGTGGCGCCATCCAAACTGCGATTTCCACAGTTGTCCTCATAATTGATCTTGTAGCAGAGGTTGGCGTCGGTGGTATACGTTTCGTCTACAAAAGATGTAACTTGATCGGCCTTTGCGAAAAAACTGAAGCCACTGCCGCGAGTGCTTCGGAACACCGTAATCTCCTTGGGTGGGTTGTTGGCGTTGGCCAGGTTGTAACGAAGTTCCACCCCCTTGTCGACCAGGCTGCTCACATTGTCAACTGCCGGTGGCGATGTATTGATGAATGAGAGGCCGCATTTCTTCAGCGAGGTACTGGTGGCACCAGTGCTGTAGACCATTATCACCTGGTAGCAATATTCGCGGTTACAGGTGATGTCAGTATCTTGATACACAGACTGCGCTCCCGGCAGGTTGGTGGAAGGTGATGGTGTTCGGATAATCTGGGTTTGGGTGATGTTTGTTGGTGCCGTGGCGATCGTCAGGCGATTCAACCCGCTTTCTACTACCAGGTCCACATTTTGGCTGCATACGATCGTGGAGAATGTGTTGGCATTGGTGCAGGGATTGTACGCGCTGATCCGAAAGCAGTGGAAGTTATCGTCTAATCTCAAATTATTGATCGTAGTGGTATTGACGTTCGTAAGTGTTTGCGCTAATTGGAAGTTGGTATTGTTGTTGGTGGAAATTTCCAAACGATACTGGATATTCGGCTGGCCGTTGAAATCCACTTTCAGCGAGCTGCTGGTGGGGGCCGCCAGGGAGGTGATATTCGGCGCCGGCAGCGTCGTCAGGGGGGTAAACGCCTGCGTTCGAGCGGTGCAGTTGTCGGCACTGTTCACGTCGCGCCCACGCACGGCAATGGTTGCCGGGGTAGTGGAGGCGTAGGCGAACTGGGCCGAAATGTTGTTGCTGAATGGTTGAATACTCTCCGCGACGCCGTCGTTATTAAAGTCGAATACGTATTGGTCATAATTGGAGTCAAATACACGTACAGCCACGCCACGGTTGGCGCACGAATACATTTCGAAAGAAGGCTGAATGTTTTGATCTACGGTGATCTGAATATCATCTGAGCCGATATTCTGATATAGCACCGACAGTGTATAGGTACCCGGGGTAGTGTAGGTGAAGGTAAACAGGTTCTGCTGCTGATTGGTGCCGGTAAAATTCATCAGGCAAGGATTCGCGCCGGTGCACTGATTGGTGGTAACTAGGTTGGCGTTGGTAATGGTTACGGTAAAGGGAGCACAGCCTTTCCGTTGATCAACCTGGAAGCGACCGAGGCGGCTGATGTACTGAGCGCCGGAAAGGTAGGGAATACAGAGTAGCAGCCCGTACCCCCATGCCATCAAAATAGTTTTTTTTACAATACCCGGTTTCACGGCTCTAAGTTAGTTTCCTTTAGAAACTTTTCCGCACGTTGCAGATCGTTGTGCAGCAGGCGGTCTTCTTCAATAAACGGAACTTGCTGGCGGAAAGTATGTACAAGTTGTTCTAACGGCGGTGAGGTTCGCAGTGGACGCCTGAAATGTAGTGCCTGTGTGGCCGTGATCCATTCGATGGCGAGGATGGCGTAGAGGTTTTGTACGATCCTATAACATTTTGTGGCAGCGTTTGCCCCCATACTGACGTGATCTTCCTGCCCGTTTGAAGAAACGATGGAATCTACCGATGCGGGTGTACACAGTTGTTTGTTTTGGCTCACCAGCGAAGCAGCCGTGTACTGCGGAATCATAAGACCCGAATTAATACCGGGCGTAGCTACCAGGTAGTTGGGCAACTCGCGCGCTCCGGATATAAGTTGAAAAGTTCGTCTTTCGGAAATGCTACCCAATTCGGCCAGCGCGATTGCGAGAAAATCCAATCCAAGCGCCAGTGGCTGTCCGTGAAAATTGCCCCCGGAAATGATGGTGTCCTGATCTGGAAAAATAACAGGATTGTCGGTTACGGAGTTTATCTCAGTGGTCACGGTTGCAGCAACAAATCCGATGGTATCGGCGCTGGCGCCATGCACTTGAGGCACGCAACGGAAAGAATAGGGATCCTGCACATGCCTTTTGGGTTGACGCTGCAGCTCACTGCCCCGTAGCAACTGGAGAACCTGGTGGCCAACTCTTACCTGGCCGCCATGTGGCCGTATACGTTGGACATTGGCATCAAATGGTTCGGTACGTCCATCGAAAACATCCAGCGACAGTGCAGCGATGTAGTTGGCCCAGGTAAGCAGGCGCCGGGCGTGCACGAGGCACCACGCGGCATAGGCACCCATAAACTGGGTGCCATTGAGCAGCGCCAATCCTTCCTTCGCCTGGAAACGGATTGGTTGCCAGCTCATCATGTTTAGCAATTCGTTTCCTGTATACCGATTGCCTGCATAGAACACTTCGCCCTGGCCAATCAGCGGCAGGGCCAGATGGGCCAAGGGTGCGAGGTCGCCCGAGGCTCCTAGTGAACCCATCTCAAAAATCCGGGGCAGAATGCGGAGGTTGAAATGAGCAATCAACCGATCTACAGTAACGAGTTGCACGCCCGAATAACCATACGCCAGAGATTGCACCTTCAGGAACAACATAAGTGCAACAATTTCATGAGGCACTTCAGGGCCGGTGCCACAGGCGTGTGACTTTACCAGATTGTCTTGCAGTTGCTCCAGATTTTCTCTATCAATGTTTTGGTGATAGAGCGATCCAAACCCCGTGTTGATGCCGTAGATGGGGTGGCTGCTAGCCGCTAACTTGTTGTCAAGGTAGGACCGACACCGGACAATGCGCCCAATAGCTTCTGGCGACAACCCAATTACTGAAGGATTCCGAAGCACGCGATCGAGGTCGGTTAGCGACAGCGGCTCGGGCGAGATGAAGTGCGTGGGTTCCAAGACAGGATAAATTACCGGGTAAGTTAATGAGTTTTTCCATGCCACACCGGCCGAAATCTTGCTTAGAAGCGTTCTAAAATCTGACCTATAGTCAGCCGTTTCTGAACTCCGCTTTGCATATCTCGCCAAGTCACGCAACCTTGCTGCATTTCCTCCGAGCCGAGCACAGCCGCGAACGGAATCTTCTTTTTATCCGCGTATTCCAGTTGCTTTTTGATTTTCGTCAGGTCGGGGTACAACTCACTGGCGATTCCGGCTGCGCGGAGTTTGCCAAGCAGGGATAAACCAAAAGCCTGGGTGGACGCATCAAAGTGGCAGATCAGTACCTGAGTTGATCGAATGCTATTTTCATTGAACAGTTGCAGTTCCTCCATCGCATCGAAAATGCGATCGATGCCAAATGAAATACCAACCCCTGATAAACGCTCTTTTGACCCGAAAGCCTGTGTGAGATTATCATACCGCCCGCCCCCGCATACACTCCCGATGGCTACGTGGTTGATCTTAACTTCAAAAATGCAACCAGTGTAGTACGATAAACCCCGGGCAAGGGACAAATCCCACTCAATCTTATCGGTACCTGCACCGTATCCGCGAACAAAATCCAAAACGCTTTCCAGTTCGGTAACTCCCTTGAGGCCAGCTGTATTGTTTTGGAAAGCATTCCTCAAACGGGCTGCTTTTTTTTCGGCGTTTCCCTGCATTTGTAGAATTTCGAAGACCTGGGTGAGGCTGCCTTCACTGAATCCTTTGTCCACCAGTTCTGCTTTTACTTTTTCCGCACCGATCTTTTCCAGCTTATCAATGGCCACGAACAGGTGATTAGCTTTATCCGCGATGCCGGCAAGGGCGGCAAGACCGTTAAGCACCTCGCGGTGATTCACCTTAACGGTATAGTCGGTTATGCCCAGTTTGTTGAATACCGCGTTGATCATGAGCACGATCTCCGCTTCACATAGTAAGGAATCGGTGCCAACCACATCGGCATCGCACTGGTAGAA
>CANGUI010000202.1 GCA_947457025.1 Flammeovirgaceae bacterium
GAACCTGGGATGCGTAATAAGTTGATAGTTCAGGAATTATCACAGGTTAATTCAATCTATAAAAAGCTTCCAAAAACCTTTGCGACCGAGCTTCATACCAGTTTGTGCGAACTGGCCAGAGACGTGGCCGCCTCTTCTGGCGGGGTATTCGGCATGAATAAAGTCGGAGAGGAGGAGGCGAGGTGGGTAACGTTACCCATGCTTCAGCCGCCAAACGCCTGATTGTGCTGTCGGTATTCGAACGGGCACTGATCCCGTTCCGGCTGGTGTTCATCATGTGGCTGGCCTTTGTGATCCAGATCGTGCATGGCTTTCCGCTCACGTTCCTCGGGATCAAGCCACGTGCGCTCAGCGGTCTGTTGGGTGTTTTTACTGCTCCGATGGTGCACGCGGATTTATTGCATTTGCTTGGAAATACACTTCCGGTACTTTTTCTGGGCTCGGTGCTGTTTTATTTCTACCAACCGGTAGCGCGGCAGGTTTTCTTTTCCTGTTATCTGGCGACAAATGCACTGGTTTGGGCTCTCAGCCTGAATCCCAACTACCATATCGGGGCGTCTGGGCTCGTGTACGGGCTTTCCGCTTTTCTGATTTTATTTGGTGTTTTTCGCCGAAAAGCCGGGTCGTTGCTGATTTCCCTGATCGTATTCATTGCCTATGGTGGGATTTTCTATGGAATTGTTCCGACCAGACCCGATATCTCCTGGGAGTCTCACCTGGCCGGTGCGCTTGTAGGTATCTCATCGGCAATTTATTTTCGCAGGAAATAATTCATGGATAGTGCTGCCCAGGCCATTATGGCCGACCTGAAAAACAAAAAGTTTGCACCGGTTTATTTTCTGCAAGGGGAGGAGACCTATTACATCGACTGGATTGCGCAGTTTATTGAAGACAACGCTTTGCCACCGGCTGACCGGAGCTTTAACCAAACCGTACTGTACGGCCGTGATGTGTCGATGAACGATCTGCTGGCAACGGCGCGCCGTTTTCCGATGATGGCCGAAAGGCAGGTAGTCATTGTACGCGAAGCCCAAGACATGGCTGACTTGCACAAGGAGGCAGGTGGTAAACAGCTGCTCAGCTACCTGACAGCACCGGTACCCACCACGGTTCTGGTATTTTGCTACAAACACAAAACCCTCGACAAGCGGCGGGAACTGGGCGATAAGATCGCGCGCCTCACCACGGGAGGCAGATTCCGCAAGCCGTATGATAACCAACTGCCGGAATTCATTTCGAACTATGTTGCTCAACAAGGTTTTCGGATCGAAGATCAGGCCGCGCACACACTCGCGGAATATGTTGGTAACGATCTCACCCGCCTTGTCAATGAGATTGATAAGGTGTTGATCAGCAGCCAGCCTGGGGCTGCCATTACCGTTCAGGAAGTCATCGCCCGCGTGGGCATCAGCCGGGAGTACAATATCTTTGAACTGCAGAAGGCTATCATTTCGCGTAATTCGTTTACCGCCCACAAAATCGCTCACTATTTCGCGGCCAATTCAAAAAAAAATCCTGCGATACCTCAGGTGGCTCTGCTTTATTCCTTTTTCAGTAAGTGCCTGCAGGCGGTTGGGTTGCCGGATAAATCTGAAAAAGCGCTGGTCAGCCATTTAAAAATTAGTCCCTATGCCTCTCGCGATTACGGTGCAGCGCTTCGGAACTACTCCGCACTACAAATCATGAATATTATTGGCGAGCTGAAACGTGCTGACCTGAAGCTAAAAGGGGTGGATGCCGGTAACCAGACAGAAGGGCAAATCGTGAGAGAACTTGTGGCGCAGATTTTGCGTTAACCTGCAAAGTTGATTTTTTGCACCCAATTATTCCGCGTAAATTTGAGATCAATGGCCGAACAGCTTTTCGATTCTCCCCACGCTTTTTTTGGTAAGGCCACATCTCATTTTAAAATACTTCTGCGTTCTCAGGGCATGAAAAGTTTGTCGTTCGCCATAGTCATGGTGATCACGGTCTTTCGTATGGCGCCGGCGCAGCATGTGTTGTCGCAAACGGAGGCGGCGCGCAAATATGAACGGGCAGTCGAATTATTTGCGATTGGCAACTACGGCAGCGCCATTCAGTTGTTTCGTGAGTTTCTTTGGTCATCATCCGGCAGTTTAACCCGGCATGCGGAGGCGGAGTATTATGCTGCGCTTTGTGCGGTACGCCTGTATCACCCGGATGGTGAAAAACAATTGGAACAGGTAGTGGCCCGTTATGCCCACCTGCCCCAGGCGGCACTGGCTGCCTTTGATCTGGGTGATTTTTTTTATACGGCGAAGCAGTATGAAAAGGCAGCCGACAGTTACAACCGTGGGAATTTGTCTGCACTGACTCCCGAACGGCAATCAGAGGTACGGTTCCGTTGGGGTTATTCGCTGTTTAACCTCAAAAAGTTAGCCGATGCGAATCAGCAGTTTGCTTTTGTAAAAAATCAGGGCGGCGCCTATGGCCCGGCAGCCAGCTACTATGCCGGCTTCATTCAGTATCAGGAGCGAGAGTATGACGCCGCGCTCACTGACCTGAGACGCGCAGAGAGCAACCCGTCCTATACATCGGTTGTGCCGCACCTGATTACTGCGGCACTTTTCTTCAGCGGTCAGTATGACGAGGTAATCCGCTACGCCAACTCGCTGAATTCCATTGCCAATCTCACTAATGAAAACGAAATCCGGTTGTTTGTCGCGGAGTCCCAGTTCAACCGAAAGAACTACATGGCAGCCTTTCCGGCCTACCGGGATTATCTCGAAGCCAATGCGCAAGCGGATCAGGCGGTATACTATCGGGCGGGTTTGGCTGCGGATGAGTCTCGCAAGCCCGATGAAGCGATCGCTTACCTGAAACGCGCTGCACTAGCAACGGATACTTTGGGGGCTTTTGCTTCTTACCGGCTTGGCTACCTCTATCTGAAACTCGATCAAAAGCCGCAGGCGCTGGCCGCATATGAAAGTGCGGCGAAATTGGGCGTTAATCAGATACTCACGGCGGAGAGTGAGTTTCAGGCAGGCAAACTTCTGTATGATCTCGGACGACCGGATGAGGCCATCGCCCGCCTGGAAAAGTTTATACTACGGTATGCCGACAGTCCCCGCATCACGGAAGTAAAAGAAATACTCTCGCAGGCATACGTGAATGCAAACAATTTCAATAAAGCCATCGCCTACATCGAAAGCTTGCCCCGCCGCGGCCCCGCCATCGATCAAGCATATCAAAAAGCCACCTATCTCAAGGCCACAGAGTTGTATAATCAGGAGCGGTATCCGGAAGCGATCGATTTTTTCAAGAAGTCGATTACCTATCCGATTCACCGACCGATTCTGGCGGCTGCCAACTTTTGGTGCGGAGAGGCTTTTTCGTTGGGCCGTAAATATGCCGAAGCAGTGGCGTTTTATAAAGCAGCCGTGGAGGCAAATGCTGATCCGGAAATAACCGCCGGCAGCCATTATGGTCTTGGGTACGCATGGTACAATCAGCAGGATTATCCCCAGGCTGCCCGCCATTTCCGGCAGTTGCTCGATGGCGGACGAACCAGTGCCGCCCGGAAGACCGATGCGTTGGTCCGCCTGGCCGACTGTAGTTACCTTGCAAAAAACTATGCCGACGCGCTGGCTCTTTATCAGCAGGCCGTTCAGCAAAAAAGTTCAGACAGCGATTATTGCTGGCTGCAAACCGGAATCATCAACGGTATCCAACGACGGTACGACGAGGCGCTGGCCGACCTCGATCGAGTGCTTGCGAATCCTTCCCGGTATCAGGATGATGCCAGGTTCAACCGTGGCCAGATTCAGTTTGAGCAAGGTAAGTACCGGGCAGCTGTGTCCGACTATACGCAACTGATTCAGGTTACGCAGCCCGGACGTTTCGAGCCCTATGCCCTCATGCGCCGGGCTGCTGCCAACTACAACCTGAAAGAATACGGTCAGGCAGCTGATGACTACATTCTGCTCATCAACAAATATCCGGCACACCCGGCCTCGCAGGATATTGTTGTTCAACTACAGGAATCCCTGAACCTTGCAAATCGCGCTGCCGAGTTTGACCAGTATTTGTCGCTCTTCAAGCAGGCCAACCCGGATGCAAAAGGTATTGAAAAGGTTGAGTTCGAAGCTTTGAAAGGAGTTTTTTTTGCCCAGCAGTATGAAAAAGCGATTCAACTGCTGCCGGCTTTTTTGGCGAGTTATCCCGAAAGCATCCGGGCTTCAGAAGCCCGTTATTATCTGGCTGAAAGCTATTACCGGCAAAAAAATTTCAATTTGGCATTGCCGGTTTTCCGTGAAGCGGCCACCGATCCGATGCTGCCTCTGCTGAACCGCGTATATGCACGAGTGGGAGAACTGGAACTCCGCGCCGGTAATCGGCGTCTGGCAATGGCGAGCTTCCGCCAACTGGAGCGCATTGCCTCCAATAAGAAAGACCTTTACACGGCCTGGTCTGCGCTTATGGAATCCTGCTATGCCTTGGGCTTGTTTGATTCGGTAACCTACTATGCCCAACAAATTGAAGAACGGGCAAATGTAAATGCCGGCGCTTTGAACCGTGCCGCCCTTTACCGCGGCAAGGCGCTGATGGGCGAGGGCCGGTATGACGAGGCGAAAGACGAACTGATTCAAACGGTTAACGCCGCACAAGACGAGAACGGAGCCGAAGCCAAGTATCTGCTTGGTGAGATCTTTTTCCTGAGCAAAGAGCACAAGCGTTGTTTCGAAACACTCATTGACTTTAATGCTACCTATCCGGCATACACGGAA
>CANGUI010000203.1 GCA_947457025.1 Flammeovirgaceae bacterium
AAATGGCTCACGGTGCTGTCTCGATCATCGGCTCCGGCCAGCACTTGTAACACACGCGTGAGGTAATCAAGCCTGTGGGCCATCACGCCTACACAATCAAACGAAGAGGCATACGCGACGAGCCCGTAGCGGGAAATACGTCCGTATGTGGGTTTGAGCCCGTAAATTCCACAGAAGGCGGCCGGCTGTCGCACGGAACCACCGGTATCGGAGCCGATGGAGACATCGCAAAGACCTGCCTGCACCGCTACAGCAGAGCCACCGCTGGAGCCACCGGGCACCCGCCCGGGGTCAGCCGCATTCCGAACCGGGCCGAAGCAGGAATTTTCGTTTGAAGATCCCATCGCGAACTCATCGCAATTCTGGCGCCCGATGATGATCGCATCAGCCGCGAGCAGACGCTCAACCACCGTTGCGTGGTACGGAGAAATATAGCCCGAAAGGATGTTGCTGGCGGCACGTAGAGCGTGGTGTTGGTGGGCAAAAACATCTTTCAGGCCCACTACCAATCCGGCCAATGCGCCAGCGTGGCCGGCTCGGATCTTTTTGTCAATGGCTTCCGCCTGCCGGCGGGCTTCCGCATCGTAAACTTCAACAAAGGCGTTGAGATGGCCGCTTGCACGAATTGCCTGCAAAAAAGCAGCAACCCGATCGGCACAGGTGGTGTTAGTAGGTAGATGGCTGGTAAAACGCGGCGTGGAGTCGGCAGACGGCACTGGCTATTTTCCGTCTTCGATCTTGCCGGCTTCTTTCGCGGGTGCCTCGATATCCCGCTTCACGTCATTCATCGCATCCTTAAACTCGCGAACGCCTTTACCCAAGCCCTTCATGAATTCAGGAATCTTGCGTGCTCCGAAGAACACCAGAATAAAAACCCCGATGAGCAATATTTCCTGAAAACCCAGATTTCCCAAAAAAGCAAACACGGTACTCATATACATGGTCGATTAATGCAGGTAAAGATACGGTTTAATTACCAACACCCCAAAAACAGTTATCGCACGCTCGACAGCCACATTTGCGGATCCACCGGCTGGGTGCTCTTGAAAATCAGAAAACGCAGTTCCGAAAAACCTTCGAAGTTCGTGTTTAATTGGCCGATTTCCTGAAGTGTGCTGACCTCCTGGCCCGTCGTGACGTACACATCGCGCAATCCGGAGTATACGGTGAAATAATCACCGTGGTTTACAATGACCAACTTCCCGATTCCTTCTGTGAAGCCCACAGTCGAGACTTTGCCCTGAAAGACGCACTTAACTTTTGCATCGCGTTGCGTCTGAATATTGATGCCATCGTTATTGATGACGATGCCGCGTAATACGGGATGATTTTGTAGCCCAAAATGTTGCGAGACAAAGCCGGAGGTGGGCCACGGCAGCTTTTTTTTGTTCTCTTCAAACGAACTGGAGAGAACCACGGCTGCATCCGTGCGCACGGTGGGTGCCTTTTTGGCCGTTGCTCTTTTGCGTGCCTCCCGCTCGGCCCGTGCGATTTCTTCCCGGATAATGGCTTCGATCTGCTGATCGAGGCGCGCGATGGCTTTCTTGGTGTTTTCGTACTCCCGACGCAGCCGGATTTCCTGCTGCTGGAGAGTCCGCACGAGATCGCGCTGCTGATTTTTTAACTTTGTGAGCTGCTGGTTTTCATTCTCTTCTTCGGCCAGTAAAACACCTTTGTTGTCTTTGATGATCTTGGTCTGCCGCACCTGGGCACCGAGCAACTGCTGGATGCTCCGGATGGCGCGCGTTTGATCACGCCGCACAGCGCCATAGTGTTCGAAATACCGCAGGCGCATGGCCATCTGATCGAAGGAGTGCGCAGAAAACAGAAAAAGGATCTGATCAATCTTCCCACTCGACCGCTGCGCGGCCAGCAACATCTTGCGGTACTCGTCCTTCAACTGGTTCAAATCCTGCTCCATTGAGCTGATCAGGTCGTTGTTGTCGCGGATGTCCTGATCCAGCAAGCCAATTTCTCCCTTGATGCCCCGGATTAGTTCTTCCTGCTGAAGAATCCGCTGATTGAGGGCAGATAATTCTCCCACCGACGCTTTCTTTTGTTCGCTCGTCTCTTCGAGGATCCGCTCCGTGTCCCGGATCTCGGCCTGGCGGCGTTCTTTCTCTTTTTGTAATTGGGTCTTCGTTCGCTGACCGGTCACGGAACCTGCAACCAGCATCCCGACAACCATCAGCCAAACAGATTTACCGGCGATCATACTTCCGTGGAATGTTAAAAGGAAACTTCAACTCCTTGTCGCCCACTTCTGCTTTGCTGTATTCAAACATGATCGTGTTGCTGATCAACCCGGTTACCGTTTTGTAAAAAATGGAGATCGTGCCGTTGTAGGGAAAAATCTTCGGCCCCACCGCCTGGAAATTACTGTAATCAATGTTCAGCGTGTTTTGCGATTCGGTTTCTTTGAGTTCGACACGCTCCAGCTTCGCACTGGCCGTGTTGATGTAATTGCGGATGGATACCGATCCTGCCGTCTGGGCCAGCAGGTTAAACGACAGATCGGTAGAAAGTATATCGGAGGGCTGGCGCGGCCGAATCAGGTTTCCCAGAGCAGCCGATTGAATGACCTGATAGGTAATCGGAAAATTGAAGCGCTTCGATAATTCTTCATATGTAAAAACGTAATACTCTTTATCCAGTGTGCTCACCACCGTAATTGAATCCCGGTTGATCAGTGCCTTGCCACCCTGCACACCCACCACACTGAACGTCATCCAGATCACGCTGTCTTTCCGAATCCGGATGCTGGCTTTTACTTCGCGCTCTTTTTTGTCGTCTTTGAATACGATCCGGGCCCGGCCATGGAAGTACTCGAAATCAATTTCTTCGATCTGTAGCACCGGCGCTGGGGGTGTGGTCACGGGCGCAACGGTCTTCTTGCTGCATGAGGTGGTGCCCACGATCACGCCTGCAAGGATACACAGACTGGAAAAGGTTGAAAAAAGTCGCGTTACCACTGATGAGCTGCCTTGGCTTTCTTTCCTGACAACAAAAGTAATCAATAGAGCTTTCTGTCGAGAATCTTTTTTCGCAGCGCCTCATTGGCATCGTCCAGCGACTGTGCCTTCTGCCACTGCCGGACGGCTTCTTCCGTGGCGCCCAATCGAAACAAGATGTCGCCCAGGTGTTCGTAATACACGGCTGTTTTGGCGTCCAGCGCAATAGCACGTTCGAGCTGGTGGCGTGCTTCCCGGTATTTCTCGCGCATGAACAGCACCCATCCGTAGGTATCCAGAAAGGCTGCGTTGTCGGGGTGTGTCTTCACTAATTGGGCGGACATTTTCTCGGCGCGATCAAGCTGCTCTTTGCGCAGGGCCAGGTAATAACTGTAGTTGTTGAGTACGATGGCATGGGTAGGATCCGTCTGCAGCACTGCTTCATACGCGGCAGCGGATTTCGCATATTCTTCCATGGCCTGGTAGGTGTCACCCAGCAACGCGTTGATTTCTTTCTGCAGGCCGGCATTGCCGGCTGCCAGTTTTTTGGCTTGCTCCAGTGCCCGCACGGCAGGCGCATAGCGCTTCAGCACCAGCAAGCCATAGCCGTGGAAATAGTGAATCTCCGGCTGATTGGGGAAAAGTTCGATGGCCTGTTCTGCGTGATTGACGATGCTGTCGGACAAGCCGACCTGCGATTCGAGTAACAGCAGATTTTGCCACACCTCGAAGTCGGTTGCCCCCAATCGCGTGGCGCGGTAATACAGGTCAATGGCCCGGCGCTCGTTGCGTAGAATCATCTCCAGGTCGGCCGCCACAACACAGGCCTGATCCTCTGCCGGGTGCAGTTCCATCAGCCGGGAGGCAAGCTTCCGTACAAAAGCTACCGTGGCCGTATCAGCGGTGCCCGCCGCAAGCTGGCCGCCCAATACAGAATTGTAGGTGCCCACCACCAGCACCTTACTGCCCACATCGGCTGCCGGGTCATTGAAGTTCTGCCATAGCAACCGTTGCGATTCAGCTACCTGTCCGCCGTCGCGCAGAAAGCCGGCCAGCAAAAAGCGGGCATTCGATGATGCTTCGTTCTGTTTCAGATACTCCTGCAACAGCGTTACCGCCTGGTTGCCCTGGTTGGCCTGTGCCAGCAACTGCGCATAGTCGAGCAGGTATTTTTCTTCATCCGGAAATGCGTTCAGCAGCTTTTCGCCCTCGGCCAAAGCAGCTGCCACCTGCCCCTGTTCCAGGAAGATGCGCTGTTTCTGCATGGACGTGGTTTCTTCCACACCCACCAGTTTTTCGATCTGGTTATACACGCGCACAGCTTCAACGGGCTGATTATCGTACAGGTAGAATGCTGCCAGGTTATAGAGGTATTCTTCCGTGCCGGGCACTTCCTTTACCAACTGCTCCAGTACTTGTTGGGCCTTTTTGAATTCGAGCAGTCCGCCGTAAATCTCCGCGGCCTGCACATAATAAAATTTATTTTGACGCTCCAGCCGCAAAGCCCATTCAATCTCGGCAGCAGCCCGGCGCAAATCTTCGCTGTTTTGTTTTTTCGACAGTACTTCGGCCAGCTTGAAATGGATGGCGGCAGCTGTGGGTTGCAGATCAGAAGCCTGTTGAAAGTACAGCAGTGCCTTGGAGTAGTCTTCCAAAATGAAGTACTTCTGGCCTTCAGTAAAAAGGTACTCAGTTTCAAACTGAAGAGCACGCCCGGTCGGGGCGCGGGCGCCCTTCTTCTGTGCCGGCAAGTCGACAGGCAAACTGACGGCGACAATCACCGAAAACAA
>CANGUI010000204.1 GCA_947457025.1 Flammeovirgaceae bacterium
CACCAAGCACGGCAAAGAAATAATCCTGGGGCCTGCACTCGAGCATACGCTCGGTGTGCAGGTTTTTTTATTACCAGGGTACGACACGGATCAGTTTGGTACCTTCAGCGGAGAGGTAGAGCGGAGAGGTGACGCGGTGAGCACGCTCCGAAAAAAAATACGGCTCGCCATGGACCTGGCTAAAGCTGACCTGGCCGTGGGAAGCGAAGGCTCGTTCGGGCCTCATCCGCAATTGGGTTGGATTGCTGCCGATCAGGAATGGTTGATGCTGATCGATGCACGCCATGATCTTGAAATTACCGCACAAACCATCAGTACGGAAACCAATTTCGCGCAGCAACCGATAGCAAGCCCAGCAGAACTCGACATATTTGCCCGGCAGGTTGGGTTTCCGGCTCATGGACTTATTCTGAAAGCAGAAACCGCAAGCGGCCCCATTTTTGAAAAGGCCATCCGGGATGAGGCGCACCTGCATGCAGCTTACCATGCCCTCCGGCAGCGGAGTTCAACCATCACCATCGAGACTGACATGCGGGCCCAGTATAACCCCATGCGGCAAAAAGTGATCGCAACAACGTGTTCGCAACTTCTGAATATCATTGCCAGTCCCTGCCCGCAATGTGGGGCGCCGGGGTTTACGGTTACCTCCACTATCCCCGGGTTGCCGTGCAGGTGGTGTGGTACACCCACTACTTGGGTGCTGCGCAGCATTTCTACCTGTAGAAAGTGCACCTGCCGCCGCGAGACCGAGGTTGATTCAAAAGCCGATCCGCAAAACTGTCCGCAGTGTAACCCCTAAGCCGCCCGAAATTCAATTTCGGCGAGCACCGGGAACCCACCTCTGAGATTAGCTGGCTCCAGCTCACCACGGAACAAAGCCAAAGCCCGGTGGGCCCGTCACATATTCCTGGATTCAACTCAGGTACTTGCACGTGGTGGTGCGACAAAGGCTGCATATCCTGCCGGATACAATGGCGGGCCGCCTGCGAATGTGTATTTTTGAGCATGATCCCCTTTCAGCATTTTTCGCTCGCCAACGGACTGGATGTCTATGTGCATGAAGACCACACCGTACCCGTTGCCGTGCTGAATGTGTTGTATAAAGTGGGCTCACGCAACGAGCGTCCCGATAAGACCGGCTTTGCCCACCTCTTTGAGCACCTGATGTTTGGCGGCTCGCAAAATATACCCAGCTACGATGAACCGCTGCAATTGGTGGGTGGTGAAAACAATGCTTTTACCAATACGGATATCACCAACTACTACCTCTCTCTCCCAGCTGCTAATCTCGAAACCGGCTTCTGGCTGGAAAGTGACCGCATGCTGAGCCTTTCATTCGACCCCGACGTGCTGGAGGTCCAACGAAAAGTTGTAGTTGAGGAATTTAATCAACGATACCTGAATCAGCCTTACGGAGATGTGTGGCTGAAGCTGCGCCCGCTGGCCTACGAAAAGCACCCTTACCAGTGGGCTACCATCGGTAAAGAGCCCGCCCATATCGAGCAGGCAACCCTGGACGATGTTCGTGATTTCTTTCAGCGCTATTACGTGCCTAACAATGCCGTGCTGGTGGTGGCCGGAAATGTTACGTTCAACCAGGTTCGTCAGCTGAGTGAAAAATGGTTTGCCCCCATTCCGGCCGGGGCACTGGTGCCAACAGCGTGGGAAGCCGAGCCGCCGCAGGCCACGAAGCGCGCGTTCCATACGCAAGCGCCGGTGCCAGCAAACGCCTTGTACAAGACCTGGCACATGCCAGGCCGATTTCATCCCGACTACTATGCCTATGATCTCGCAAGCGACGTCTTGGGCCGAGGGCAGTCCAGCCGCCTTTACCGCGAACTGGTACATAAGCGCGAAATCTTCACCTCTATATCTTCCTTTGTGATGGGAAGCCTGGACCCTGGTCTGTTGGTGATCAGCGGCCGTGTGGCTCCGGGCATTGCACTGGAAACTGCCGAGGCAGCCGTGGATGAAGTAATCAGCAACCTGAAAGAAAACGGTGTTGAACCCGATGAGTTGGAGAAGGTCAAAAATCAATCGGAAGCGTCGTTGCAGTTTGGAGAGGTGGAGGTACTCAACCGGGCTATGAACCTGGCCTTTTCATCCCTTTCGGGAGATGCCGATCTGGTCAACCAAGAGTTGCAATATGTACGCAGTGTAAACGTACAGGATGTGCGGCGGGTGGCAACGGAGGCTCTTCGGGACGAGACCAGTTCAGTCTTGTATTATCACGCACAATCGTAACTCAGCGAAAGATGAAGATTCGCGTAGGCTTTGGATTTGATGTTCACCAACTGGAAGAGGGGCGAGATTTTTTTCTGGGCGGTATCCGGCTGCCAGACGCCCCACACGGGGCCGTGGGACACTCTGATGCCGACGTGCTGATCCATGCCATCTGCGATGCGCTGTTGGGGGCCGCCAACCTGGGCGACATTGGCTTGCACTACTCCAATAAAGATCCCCGCTGGAAAGGGATGGACAGTACATTTTTTCTACGCGACGTAACGCGCATGCTGCACGAGCGCGGCTGGAAGATTGAAAATGTTGACTGCACTGTAGCCCTGGAGCGGCCAAAGATTGTACCGCATCTGCTCGCGATGAAAAACATTCTCGCACCGCTTATGCAGATTGCGGAAGAAGATATCTCCATCAAAGCTACTACCACCGAAACGTTAGGCTATGTGGGGCGGCACGAAGGGGTGAATGCGTATGCCGTGGCGCTGATTTGCCGCGATTAAGATAACTCCAAAAACGCCACGATGAACGGGGCTGAGATCAGCAGTCCATCGAAGCGATCGAGAAACCCCCCATGCCCGGGCAATGAGTTGCCTGAGTCTTTGATTTCAATGGTACGCTTAAGCAGGGATTCGACCAGGTCACCATACGTGCCGCCCACTATGATGATAGCCGAAATGCTCAACCACTGCCAGCGTTCGAGCGTATCAAAAAAATACGCGATGCCGAAGGCAAAGGCCACCGCTAAAACGGCGCCGCCCAGAGCCCCTTCCCACGACTTTTTGGGAGAGATACGCTCAAATAGTTTTCGCCGGCCAAAGAGCGTGCCCGCGATATAGGCGCCCGTGTCTGTAGCCCACAGAATAAACAAGCAACCAAAAACGATCTGATAGTTGTAGAAGCCGTATTCAAAAGCAGCAATGTTCAGCAGGGAAAACGGAACAGCTACGTAAAACAATCCCAAAAAGGTGAAGGCGATGTTCGTAAAAGGCTTGCGCTCGAACTTTTTGTACAGCTTGATCATGTACACAAACGAAATGAGCGGGAAGATGAGGAAGTAGTACTGATAGGGCAGGGAGTCGCGTTCAATAAAAAATGAAAGGCTGAACACAACCATCCCACAGAACGTGCCAAACGATTTCTGCGGAATCATACCATCCAGACCGGCCAGGCTGTAAAACTCCCACAGCGTGAGCAGGCAGATCAGAAAGAATACGGCAAAATAACTCCATTCACCCCAAACGACACCGCCAATCACGAGTGCAGCGCCAATCAGGGCGGTGATGACCCGTTGGGTCAGGTTGGAGTATTGCTTTATCACGGGAGTCGTGGGTGAAAGGTGCGATAAACTTTTTGAATCAGAAAAACGGTGATCACAAAAAAGATTAACACCGCCGGCCAGGGGGCCGCCTCATTTTCGACATCCAAAGGGAGCGTGCGCTGGCTGGCGATGTACACTACAACAAGCGAAAATGCATTATTCACCGTGTGGGCCAGAACGGGTATCCATAAATCTCCCGACCACCAATACAGGTACCCAAAAAGAGCGCCCAGCAACATGCGGGGAAAAAACCCATAAAACTGAAGGTGCACTGCGCTAAAGGCAATGGCCGTTAGCCAGATCGCAACATGCGGGTTTCGTGTGGCCTTCACCAGCTCTGTTTGAATCAATCCGCGGAAGAAGAACTCCTCGGCCAGACCTGCTACAACACCGATAACCAGCAAGCCGAGCAGAAACTCGCCGGGGTTGGCGAAATCGACCAGCACTTTTGTGAGACGTTCCAGTACCTGTTCCTGCGCTTGCGCCCATTGCTCAAAGTCACGTAGCAGCGATGGTAACGACAGATTCTTGTTCCACTGGATAATGACCGTATCGACAACAGCGAAGGCGATGACCAGAAACGCGACGAGCAAAAACAACGGCCACCGTGTTCCTGTAGCAAAGAAGGAAGAAATGGGTTTTTGCCGGAGGCGCCACCACACCAAGCCGGGTACAACCACCATCCCAAACAATGCTGTTATGCCCTGTATGGCATACAGGGGTACGCGGATCGCATCTGATGGACTCGCTACCGCCTGCTGAAACGACCCTTCACCCTGATACAGCTGCATAGCCACAAACCCACCAAGGCCTGACCCGAACACCACACCCACACCACTTCCAAACAGCACAAGAATCAATACCAACCAGGGAGACTTTTCATGTTCATTTTCCATTCCGGGGGGCAGTTGGTATGTTTGCACGGCAAAAAACGCAAAACGCCCAAATAATCAAAAGCATGGTCGCAATCGGCCCCATCAGGTTAGGTAACTTTCCGCTGCTGCTGGCACCGATGGAAGATGTGAGTGATCCGCCCTTTCGTGCGGTGTGCAAGGCCGCGGGGGCAGACCTGATGTACACCGAGTTCATCTCGTCCGAGGGTCTGATCCGCGATGCTGCAAAAAGCAGGCA
>CANGUI010000205.1 GCA_947457025.1 Flammeovirgaceae bacterium
TGAGGGTGGCCGCTCGCTTTTCTCGTTCAACGCCCAGTTCATCCGCTGCACACCAGGATCCTCGGGTGCCTTCTGACGTATGGTGTTAATTAACTCGTTTTTACTCGTGAAGATTTCCACTTTTACCGAATCAAATTTCACCGCTGGCTTCTCCGCTTTTTTCTCCTCCGGTTGGGCGACAGATTTGGCTTCGGCCTTGCCTTTCATTTTGGGATCGGTCTTTACCTCAATCGGCTTTTCGTCTTTCTTTTCGGGTTTGTTGACCACATAGGTAATGCGGGCCCCGTAGGGACGGTTTTGCCCTTCGTAAATGGCATTGGCATCAAAACGCGGACCACTTGGCTGCTGGAGAGAGGCGAGGAACGCATCGGGTGCGGTAAACACTTTAACCGTGTTGCCCAGAACAGAAGTTCCGGATTTTACCAGATCACGCAACGGGCGGATGTCATCCAATACCCAAATTGCACGCCCGAATGTGCCGATCACGAGGTCATGTTCGCGGGGATGAATAATCAGATCCATCACTGGTACGCCGGCCGGAAACCCGTTTGTCCACTTCGTCCAGTTTTTACCGTCATCAAGACTAACAAACAATCCGTTTTCGGCTCCTAAAAACAGAAGCTTCGATTCTACTGGATCCTGAGCAACACACAGGGTGTAATTACTCTCGCCTACTTGCGCTACGGATGCCAGATTTTCCCAAGTCTTGCCAAAGTCGCGGGTGCGGAAGAGATATGGTTTATAATCAAACTGACGATAGTTGTTAACGACCACAAAAGCTTCACCCGCATTGAACTTACCCGGTTGGATTTGAGGTACCCAGGCTTGAGCGGGCATGCCCGCGATGGCCAGTTTCGTCCAGGTTTTTCCTCCATCCTGTGTAAGTTGCACGTTGCCATCATCAGTTCCTACCCAGATGACACCCTTTTGAACAGCACTGGGGGCGATCGTCAGAATCGTGCAATGATTTTCGGCACCTGTAGCATCCAGCGTCAACCCGCCGCTATCGCCCTGTTTTTGTTTCTCCGGATTGTTGGTGGTCAGGTCGCCCGAAATTACCTCCCAGGTTTCCCCCTTGTTTGACGACTGGTGCACGAACTGACTTCCGTAGTAAATGGTGGCATTGTTAAACGGATCCTGCGCCAGTGCGGCATTCCAGTTGAAACGCAATTTGGTGTTCACGTCGGGGTGGGTTGGTTTGATGAACTTGGTGTAGCCGGTCTCCAGATCAAACCGACCGAGATTTCCGCCCTGCGACATGGCATACCCATAGCGGGAGTTGTCCGGGTCGGGGGCAACATCAAAGCCATCACCAAAGAAGACTTCCTGCCAATACGAGTTACGGATACCCGTGCTGCGCCACACGTACGCCGGACCCACATACGAACCGTTGTCCTGCAAGCCTCCATAAATGTTATAGGGCTGATCCAGATCTACATTGATATGGTAAAACTGGCCAACCGGGATGTTCTCAGCGTATACCCAGGTTTTTCCCATGTCGCGCGAAATGTTCACACCGCCATCATTTCCGTCAATGATCAGCGATGGGTTTTCCGGATGAATCCACCAAGCGTGGTGGTCGGGGTGTACACCCGAGTAGGGCAGCAGACTCCGGAATGAACGTCCCCCATCTTCGCTGACATTGACCACGGAGAAAATAGAATACAAGCGGTTTTCATTTTTTGAGTCGACATAGATTTCGTGGTAGTAAAAAGGACGATCTCCGATCTCAGCTTTATCGTTCACCTTTGACCATTTTTCTCCTCCATCTTCCGAGCGATACAGCGCGTTCTTTTTTGCTTCAACCAACGCGTAAACTATTTCCGGCTTGCTGCGCGCCATGGCCAGTCCGATGCGGCCCAGCTCACCTTCTGGTAATCCTTCTTTGCTGGCAATTTTTTTCCAGGTCTTACCACCATCATAGGTGATATGCAAACCGGATCCCGGACCTCCCGATTTGAACGTCCAGGGTTGCCTGCGGTGTTCCCACAGGGCTGCCAGCAACTTGTTGGGATTGGTCGGATCCATCACTAAGTCGGCACAGCCAGTCTTCTCATTGGCAAATAGGATGCGCTCCCAGGTGGAGCCCCCGTCGGTTGTTTTGTATACGCCCCGTTCAGGATGGTCACCCCAGGGTGATCCGATAGCAGCCACATAGACGGTAGTGGGATTTTTGGGGTCGATCAGAATGCGGTGGATGTGGCGTGTTTTTTCGAGCCCCATCTTCTTCCACGTTTTGCCTGCATCCAACGACTTGTAAATGCCATCACCTCCGCTGAGACTATTCCGCGGGTTACCTTCGCCTGTGCCCACCCAAACCACTGAGGGGTTATCCTGCTGAATCGCAATGGCACCAATAGACTGGGTTGTTTCTTTTTCAAAAATCGGCTCCCAGGCTGTACCGCCACTGGTGCTTTTCCAAACCCCGCCGGAAGCTGCCCCTACGTAGATAATATCCGGCTGTCCGACTACAGCATCAATGGCGGTAATGCGCCCGCTCATTGCGGCGGGGCCTATACTGCGTGGCTTCATTCCTTTGAGTTTGGCCATGTCGAGCGTTTGTGCCGATGCCAGCGAAATGGCACCCAGCACGAAGAAGAGAATCCTGATCATATCAAAAATTTGTAGTGGGTAAAGATAGCGGGCCGCTTGCGCCAGCCGGGTGTTGTCTGGCAACAATTACATGAGTGGTCAGCCCGGGCTGCTGGTTTCTCGGAACCGGATTTCTTTCAATCCGTAGGCGTGGCGGACCGTGCCCTGCAACACCACCAGCCGCCCGTCGGGCGATATGCCTTCCACCACGCCCTCGAATTCACCTTTCTCGTCGGCCAGCGGTAGAATCTGACCAAGGCCGTACAGGCGCCGCAGATATTGATCATCTGGGCGCTTGCCGGCTCGTAGATCCAGAAAACCGCGCTCCAGTTGCTCGCAGAGAACTTCAAAAACTGACGCCAACGAAAGAGGATGGCCGGCAGCGAGTTGCAGTGAAGTTGCCGCCGGGAATGGAAACTCCTCCTGGTTTACGTTCAAACCAATGCCAATGATGGACTGGCTGATACACGCGCCTGTCAGGGTATTTTCAATCAGGATGCCACAGACTTTTTGATGGCCGATCAGTACATCGTTGGGCCATTTGATCGTGGCGGATTGCCGCGTGCATGCTTCCACCGTTCCCGCAACGGCCAGCGCCACCCACTGCGTAAGGGCAAACTGCCGCCGCAAATCCAGAAAAAGAGGGCGCACGAGGAAGGAAGCTGTGATGTTCCTCCCCGGCTCCACCAACCACGTGGTTCCCATTTGTCCGCGGCCTGCCGTTTGATTAGCCGTAATCAGGACTGAGCCTTCTGCCAAATGCTGCCGGGTGGCCAACTCGGCCATTAGGGTATTGGTTGAGTGACATTCTGGCACAAAGACCAGGTTTCTTCCCATGAAAAGCGTTTTGGCAGGAATTTTATACACCGTATTTTAGTTTACCTTTGCAAGTTAGCATGTTAATCACCCCGGATCGTACTCAAACCCGCTCTGAAATCGGCTCCTAATTTAATGGCCAAATCAAAATCGAAAGAGAAATTAGATTTCTCGAACCAACTCAGCCAAGCCATCGTCAGGGGCATGCAGGAAAAAAAGGCGCAAGACATCGTGGTGCTGGATTTGCGCCGGGTGAGAAACGCGGTGGCGGATTATTTTGTCATCTGCTCTGGTTCTTCCGACAAGCAACTGGAGGCCATCTCCGATTCGATCGATGAGGAAGTCTCGAGGGCCTTGCGCGAAAATCCCTGGCACACGGAGGGTAAAAACAATAAAGAATGGATGTTACTCGACTACATCAATGTCGTAGCTCATGTATTCCGGAAAGACAAGCGTCAGTTCTACGCGCTGGAGCAACTTTGGGGCGATGCTGAGATTACCGAAATAAAATCCTGATGAACCAAAGTTATCGTAACTCGTTATTCACCTTGAAACTACAATCGAATGGCTGATAAGGAAAAAGAAAAGGTCAACCCTCCCCGCTTACCGAAACCCAATTATCAACTATGGGTGATTCTGTCGCTGGTGGTGGTGATTCTGCTGGCAACGGTATTCAACCGTACGCAGACGGTGATCGAAGTGCAATCGAGCCGATTCGAAGACATGATCCAGCGGCGCGACATTCAGAAGCTGGTGCTGGTGAAAAACGAAGAGAAGGTAGAAATCACGCTGAAACCGGAGGCGCTGCAAAACGCCATTTACAAACAAGATCTCGAAAAGAGTACAGCCTTGGGCGTAAACGCCAAGGGCCCGCACTATGTGTTGCGGATTGGCTCAATCGACAAATTTTACGACAAGTATGAACAAATCACCCGCCAGCTTCCACGCGAGCAGGTGGTGGACTTGCAGGTGGAAGACCGCACAGACTATGTCGGGCCGTTGATGAGTTGGGGATTTTTGTTTCTGTTGTTGTTTGGTTTCTGGATGTTGATGCGGCGAATGACCGGCGGGGGCGGTCCCGGAGGTCAGATTTTTAACATCGGCAAGAGCAAGGCCGCGCTTTTTGATGCAGAGAGTAAGGTAAAAATTACATTTCAGGACGTGGCTGGCCTGGATGAGGCCAAGGAGGAAGTGAAAGAGATTGTCGATTTCCTCAAGAGTCCGGCGAAGTTCACCAAACTAGGTGGCAAGATACCGAA
>CANGUI010000206.1 GCA_947457025.1 Flammeovirgaceae bacterium
CCTGGCGCCTGATAAACCCTTCGCCGTACTCAACACCAATCGAATGGCCGAACTCAAGTGCGCGGGCTTCGAGCGCCTTCAAGAAACCGGGGGTAGAAATAAATGTGGCGGGCTCCGCACTTGCTGGGTCGTAGAATTGGGTCTTAAATGCCTTAATGGCGGCCAATTTGGTTTCCCAAAAGCCGGAGATGTCTAAAATAAAATCAGGCTGCAAGTAAGAACTTTGGATGAAATGGTAGATTGACGCTGGGCGCCAGGGTGCAGCGTCGCCGTAAGGCGTAGCCACTTTTGGCAAGCCGGCCAGAAAGCAAGCGTCAAACACCAACTGGGCTGCGCGCCCGTGGTCTGGATGTCGGTCGGCCGGCGCATTAGCGAGTACGATCGTGGGCCGAAATTTACGAATGGCAGCAACCACAGCCAGCTGGTGGTCGCGGTCGTTCCGGAAAAAACCATCTGGAAGATTCAGGTTCTCGCGCACCGAAAGGCCGAGGATTTGAGACGCCGCCTCTGCCTCCGCGTCGCGGGTAGCTGGGGTTCCGCGAGTGCCGAGTTCTCCGCGGGTAAGATCTACAACGCCAACCCGGTGCCCGAGGGCTACGTGTTTGGCCAGCGTACCTCCGCAACCCAACTCGGCATCGTCCGGGTGAGCAGCTATCACCAAAATATCCAACTTCGTCACAGAAGAAAAGGGTTAGGCATGCACAGCCTGAGCCTCTTTAGCAGCGAGAAACTTCTCAGCATCCAGCGCCCCCATACAACCAGAACCGGCCGCCGTTATGGCCTGTCGATATACCTTGTCGGCCACGTCGCCTACCGCAAAAATGCCTTCGATGTTGGTGCGGGTGGTGCCGGCCTGCACCTGCAAATAACCGGCCTCATCCATGTTCAGCTTGCCTTTAAACAGTTCGGTATTCGGCTTGTGGCCAATAGCCAAAAAGAAGCCCTGGATGGCCAGGATGCTTGCTTCTCCGGTCTTGGTGTTGCGTATGCGCACTCCGGTGACGCCCTGATCGTCACCCAGAATTTCGTCTGTCTCCGAGTGCCAGTGTACCTGGATATTTGGGGTATTGAGTACACGCTGCTGCATAATGCGCGAGGCCCGCATCTCTCCTCGCCGAACGATCAGGTGCACTTTGGTGCAGAGTTTAGAAAGGTAAGTAGACTCTTCAGCCGCTGAGTCTCCGGCCCCCACCACTGCTACTTCTTTGCCGCGGTAGAAGTACCCATCGCAAACAGCGCAAGCGGAAACGCCACGGTTCGCAAACTTCTCCTCAGAAGGGAGCCCCAGGTATTTGGCCGTTGCCCCGGTAGCTACAATGATGGTCTCGGCAATGACCTGATCCTTTTCATCAATCGTCACCTGAAACGGATATTCATCCACAGCTACCCCCGTAACGAGCCCGTACCGAATTTGGGTTCCAAAGCGCTCAGCCTGCTTCTGGAGGTCGATCATCATCTGGGGCCCGTTTATGCCATCTGGGTAGCCAGGAAAATTCTCCACGTCGTTGGTGGTCGTTAGCTGGCCACCGGGCTGACCGCCGGTAAATAGCACCGGCTGCAAACCTGCACGAGCTGCATAGATAGCAGCCGTGTAGCCGGCTGGTCCTGATCCAATAATCAAAACTTTTATCGCCATAAAATAATGTATAGTTGCTTACTCACATTTACGAATAAAAAAGGTCTCAACCGGAGACCTTTCAATATTGAACCAAAAAACAATATAATTAACCCAGGTAAGGTTTTAAAGCCTTGCTTCTGGACGTGTGGCGGAGCCGTCGGATGGCCTTTTCCTTGATCTGCCTTACCCGCTCACGCGTCAGGCTGAACTTCTCTCCAATCTCCTCCAGCGTCATGGCATGGTTGCCATCCAATCCAAAATACAGGGCAATGACATCCGACTCTCGTTGCGTCAGGGTAGAGAGCGCACGTTGTACCTCCCGTCGCAAGGAGTCGGTCATGAGGCCTTGATCAGGTGTCTCTTCACTGTCGTTCTCGAGTACATCCAGCAGACTGTTCTCCTCGCCCTGCACAAAAGGCGCATCCATCGATACGTGGCGGCCGGAGATTTTCAGGGTATCCACAACCTCGGCTGTCGTGACTTCCAACACTTCGGCTAATTCCTCGGGCGATGGCTCTCGCTCATATTTCTGCTCCAGTTCGGAGAACGTTTTTGAAATCTTATTCAATGACCCCACCCGGTTGAGGGGTAACCTAACGATTCGCGACTGCTCGGCCAGGGCCTGAAGTATCGACTGACGAATCCACCATACCGCATAGGAGATAAACTTAAAGCCGCGGGTTTCATCGAACCGCTGGGCTGCCTTGATCAGACCAAGATTACCTTCATTGATCAGGTCGCCTAACGAAAGACCTTGATTTTGGTACTGTTTGGCCACCGATACCACAAAGCGCAGGTTGGCTTTCGTGAGCTTCTCAAGTGCAATCTGGTCGCCTTCCTTAATGCGCTTGGCCAGTTCCACTTCCTCATCTGGCGTTAGCAAGTCCACCTTACCAATTTCCTGGAGGTACTTGTCCAGCGACTGGCTTTCGCGGTTGGTGATTTGTTTACTGATCTTTAACTGTCTCATGCTCTACCGTTCAACGTTAGGAGTAACACGTAAAGGTGAAAAATTAGTTCCAAAAAACCGATATGCCAACTCCTAGCCGGCTTTCGGGGCTTCAGCCTCCTCCTTCCGGGGAGGGCGTGGAATCAAAACTTTTCGGGAAAGCCGGTACTTACCAGTTTTCTTATCTACCTCAACCAGTTTCACTTTTATTTGTTCGCCCACTTCAAGCACACCTTCCATGGTTTCCAGGCGTTCCCATTTGATCTCGCTGATGTGAAGTAGTCCATCCTTGCCAGGCATGAACTCCACAAACGCACCGAACGGCATGATCGACTTCACTACGCCCTCGTACACCTCGCCTACTTCGGGAACGGCAACGATAGCTTTTACACGCTTTACTGCCGCATCCATCACGCCCTGGTTAGTGGCGAAGATGTTGACAATGCCCCGACCGCCCACTTCTTCAATAACGATCGTGGCACCAGTTGTCTTTTGTATATCCTGCACCACTTTGCCGCCGGGGCCGATCAGCGCACCGATCATTTCTTTGTCGATTGTAATAGTAAGCGCACGGGGAGCGTTCGGCTTAAGATCCGGGTTAGGCTTCTGAATCGTCTTGTTCATTTCATTGAGAATGAATATTCTACCCTCACGTGCCTGATTGAGCGCTTCAAACAGTACTTCGTACGTTAAACCATCTACTTTCAGGTCCATCTGGCAGGCGGTGATTCCTTTCTCTGTGCCGGTAACTTTGAAGTCCATGTCTCCCAGGTGGTCTTCGTCTCCAAGGATATCGGAGAGAATCGCATAACGACCCGTAGCACTGTCGCTGATCATGCCCATCGCAATACCGGATACAGCACCCTTTGTTTGCACGCCCGCATCCATGAGGGCGAGTGACCCGGCACACACGGTAGCCATGGACGAGGAGCCATTCGATTCGAGGATATCCGAAACAATGCGGATCGTGTAAGGGTTGTCGGCTTCGGCTGGAAGCACTTGCCTGAGCGCACGCCAAGCGAGGTTTCCGTGGCCCACTTCTCTGCGGCCCGGACCCCGGTTAGGGCGAACTTCGCCAGTTGAAAAACCGGGAAAATTATAGTGCAACATGAATTTGCTGTTGCCGGAGAACATGGCCCCGTCAATCAGTTGCTCGTCCAGTTTGGTACCCAGCGTTACTGTGCTAAGCGATTGGGTCTCGCCTCGCGTGAAAATGGCGGAACCGTGGGGAGACGGGAGATAATTCACTTCAGTCCAGATCGGACGGATTTCCTTGGTCTTGCGGCCATCGAGGCGTACTCCCTGGTTCAGTACCAGATCGCGACACGCCTTTTTCTGAATTTCTTTATAATACTTCTTCACCAGATCCTTGTTGACCGGCGCACCCTCCGACAGGCCCGCCAGATAGTCAGCCAGTATCTGACCGAACAATTCACCGCGGGTAGCTTTATTGGCAATCTGGCGACCTGCCACATCATACACTTTGGGGTAGAGTTGATTATGAAGATCCTGGCGCAGCGCTTCATCTTTCACCTCGTGTTCATACTGGCGTTTTTCGGTTTTGCCAACCTCCTTCGTTAGTTCCATCTGTAGGTGGCATTGTACCTTGATCGCCTCATGGGCCACTTTCAGCGCCTCCAACATGTCGGCTTCACTTACTTCCTTGCACTCGCCTTCCACCATCAGGATATTTTCAAGGGAGGCGGCTACGATCAAATCAATATCGGCCTTTTCTTTTTGATCAAGGGGTGGATTTATCACAAATTTCCCTTCTACCCGTGCCACGCGCACCTCAGAAATGGGGCCCTGAAAGGGAATATCGGAAACAGATAAGGCGGCTGAGGCAGCAAAAGCTGCGAGTGCATCCGGAAGTGCTTGATGATCGCCCGATAATAGCCAGATGTTTACTTGTGTTTCAGCATGATAGTCATCCGGAAACAATGGCCGGATGGCACGGTCAACGAGGCGGCTGATCAGAATTTCGTAGTCGGAAAGGCGGCTTTCGCGCTTGAGGAACCCGCCGGGAATCTTTCCGGTAGCTGCAAACTTCTCCTGATAATCTACTGACAACGGCAGAAAGTCAGCACCTTCCA
>CANGUI010000207.1 GCA_947457025.1 Flammeovirgaceae bacterium
CTTTCGCAGCTTTTTTGCCGGCGTCGCTGGCGTCATCCCAGCGAATCAGAATATGGCTGGCCCGCGCGTTGTAGCTGGTATCCACGCCAAGCTTTACCACCTTAACAGCCTTGTAGGCATTTCCATCCAGAAAGATGCCTTTTAGGTAGCCGGGAGCCAGTATCTGAACATCGCTTTCGAGGTAGGCCGGCAGGTTGGCGAGGGTGTATTTGGTATACGGACTGTCGCCGTCGGTATTGAGGCTCGCAAATGTAGAGTCTCCCGTTGTTACCTTGAAGTCGTTTACAACTTTTTCAAACTCCAGTTTGATGGCAGCAGAGTCTTCCGCCGTTGCGGTTACCGGAAAGGTGACGTACGAGACGCCGCGGGTTTCTTCCGTTTTGTATTTGTGCTTGTTCTGCTGGTAATAGGCTTTCAGGTCGGAGTCGGTAACGGCCATTGAGTCTTTGATCGCAAAGAAGGGAACAAACAGATATTTAACTTCGGCAACATCGTTTTGCACGTGGTACTCGCGTTCCGCCTCCGCCTGGGTGACGTAACTAGATTTCAGCAGCAGGTTTTCATATTTGATGCGCTCGCGTCCGGGTGCGAGGTCACGCTTGAAAATGTCCCATCGGATTCGTGGCTCGGAGGTGGCCGGCATCGACTCGAGCGATTGGAGGTACTGGATCAGCTTGTTGCGATCAAAGTTGCCCGCAGAATCCAGAAAAGAGTTTTTGATGCCCTCATCGATGTTCTTGCCCTGAATGATATCCCAAACCTCATCGGCTGATACCTGAAGGCCAAGCTTTTCGTATTGCGGCTGAATGGCATTGCGGGAGATCAGCAGGTCCCAGGCCTGCTGCCGTAACGTTACCATCTCTCCCTCGCCCGGCTGCCGCCCGAAATTCAGGATATAGTTGTTCTCTCGTTCCTGAATCGCTGCCTGAAATTCTTCGAATGTGACCGTATTGCCCGCGATTTCACCTACCGTGTTATCGTCGCCCAACAGCGACCACTGGCCGCCGGGAGTCAACAAATCGCTACCCACAATAAACGCCGCCATGGAAATCGCGATGAAGCCCACCACGAACTTAGTCATCTTTGTGCGTAAGGTTCCTATTAATGCCATAATTGCTGTGCTGAAATTTAAAGAACCGCAAATTTAGGCGGTTTGCCCGAACCAGCAAGGTTTGCTAAACCAATTAATCCAATTGATTATCAGATATTTACATTATCAGGGGTTCCCCGGTTCAACCCCTGTTTTGGCGCTTGCGATAGGTGTAGTAGAAGAACAACAATACCGCCAGCATGATTGCCCAATAGGCTTTTCCCGCCCCGTAGGCCATGACTTCGTAAATGCCAATGATGACGAAGGCCGCCGCGAGGGAAAGGATTACGGCATCACCCAGTTTCATGGGTTTTCTTCTTCTAGTTCCATTTCACCCTGCACGTTTTTGATGGTGTAGTCCGAGAAATCCTGAGCCGCATCAAGGCCCGTGCCCCATACTACCTGGGTAGCGAGGCGAATAGTTACGAACTTATCGGTGAAAATGCGTTTGGTGGATGGTTTCCAGAACAGTTCCTCACTGTTCAGTTGTTCTTTTTTTTCCGTGTTGACAACTTCCACGTTCCCAACACCCCGCCAGCGATCATCTTTCTTGGAGTAGAATGCCTGGTTGGCTTTGAGTGTGGATTCCAGTTTTCCCTGCTCGTTATAAAACTCAATGAAGATGCCCTCGGGAAATTCGCGGTCACCACTCTGGAACTCCAGAATGCGGGCAGCCTTTACTTTTGATTTAAGCAATTCCTTTTCCGTGTAAAACATTTCAATGTTCTCACCTACGCGTAGTGGCCCTTCGTAAAGAACGGGCTGCACGATCTCAGGCTTGATGCAGGAAACGGTTGAGATCGTCAGGAAGGTGAAAAGAAATCGTCTCATGTGTGATTAAAAAAAAGAGGCTGCCAACACGCTCGGGGTGGTCAGCAGCCTCTTTCCTGTTTGATGGATTAGTCGCGGGTACGCAGGGTTACACTTTCCCCGATCCAGCAACCGGTGCTTTTCACATCACCGGCTTTCCAGTTCAGCAGAAAGATATCTTCCTTAGATGGGAACTGTGCTTTGGCGGCAGCCATTTTTGCGGCTGCGCCGGCCTTCGCGTACTCATCATACGCTGCAATGTAGATCAGCCGGTCTTCTGCCACGTTTACTTTTTTGAAGCACTCCTGGCTGTTCATGTATAAGTCTCCGATTTTCTCAAAGGCATCTTTTGCATTCGGATCGACCGCAACAGCCTGCCGATACAGTTCGCGCGCTTTGCCTTTGCTGCCCGCGCGGTTTTCGAGGCTGCCGAGGGCAAGCAACACTTCCGCTTTGTCGGGGCCGGCTGTGCAGACGGTTAACGCTTCGCCCAGCAACTCTCTCGCCTTCTCATAATTTTCTTTCGAGAGGTATTTCAAACCCAGGTTTTTCGCCAGACCACAATCTTTCTGATCGGCCGGGGCATTGTCGTGGATGGCTTCGCCCGATTCAAGCCAGAGCGGATCATCGGTACATTTTCCCTGCAACATGAATGTGAAAATCTTTTTGGCCAGCACAATGTCCGACGGGTTCTGACGGAACTTTGGCTCCAGGTTCTTTTTCACGAAATCGCAATCCACTTTTACACCGCAGGCGATCAACAGGTCATCAATTGCGCTCTTGGTTGCCTTCAACTTGTCGGCATCTGCAGTTTTATTAGCAGCCATAGCTTTTTGGATTTTTGCATCAGCAATAGCCTGAATCTTATCGTACCGCGCCAACACCTGATCCTGGGGAACGTTTTTCAGGTAAAGAACATTGGCGCGCACGGTATTCATATAGTTCATCAGCGATGGGTCAGTCACGTTATTGCCGTTCAACTCATACACCTTGTCATAGAGGGCCAGCAAATCGGCTACCTTATCTTTATTCTTGATGTTGTATTTAAAGGCCGCGTTGGCTTTGCGATTCAATACCGTCGCCTCTTCACCGCAGTTTTTTATGCGCATGTCGTACACCCACATCAGAGAATCGATCAGCACCTGCTTTTTAGCGGGATCGGTCTCTTTGTCGGCCAGCTTATCGTACATATCGGCTCCATCGATATATAGTTTGGTATTCCAGTTGGGGGCATTGCTTACCATCCACTGCCAGGCAGCCGTTGCGCCGCGGTAGTTGCCTTGTTTAATAGCATCGCCGTAAATGGCCACATTCTCTTCGGCCTTGGCTTTATTTTCCGGCCACTTAAACTCTTTGCATTGCGCCGAGGCGGTGCCGGCGGCTATGGCAAAAAGTGCTGCCATAGTCCAGGAAACTGCTGTTTGGGTTGTTGTTTTCATTCGTTCTACGTTCTTTTTTAATGCACTTCAGTTAATCAAATCGTCTCTTTATAAACCACTGGTCGTTAAAAGTCACGCCAAAATAAACCTTCAGGTACGTTTCTTCTATCGTAGTAGATTGTATTGCACCTCTTCTGCCTACTCGCAGCGCCAGGTCCAGTGTGGAAATCCGGCTCACGGGTAAAGAGAGCCCAAAATTAATGCCAAAATCACGAAGTACGTTATTGCTGATCAAATATGGGTATTGCTCAACACTTACACCTGTTCGGTAGGTGATGCGTTTCAGGTAGTTGGAAAGTGAAGCCGGATCGGGTGTAAATTCTCCGCCCAGAATCCAGCGCCAGTTTACTTGTCCACCCTCGCTGCTGCCAAAGAAATTGCGAAACCGGCCATAATCGGAATAATGAAAGTCGGTGCCAATCACCCATTTTTCTGTACGGCCGAACGAAATACCACCCTGTAGGCTGGCCGGAATTGTGGTTGTGCCACGCTGATTATTTACCAGCGTATCCACCTGTACAGCTGATGTGCCCGCTAGTGTTCTGCGGAAAGTCTTAAAGAACTGCGTGTTGATGTTGGACTCCAGACCGTACACCAACCCGATATTCAGACGGTTGCGTGAACGAAAAATCGAATCCATCCGGTAGGAGGCGCCCAACTGAAAAGAGAAGTCCGAGAAATACTGCCGCTCAGCTACCTGTGGGGCAAAGGGAACAGCCTGTGCTACCTGCACTTCATTTGTATAGCGGTTTTCCAGCGAGCTGAACAAGTAGTTTGCGCGGATACCGACCGAAAAATCCCTGGAGATGGAAAAACCATTGGCCCAGTAAAGTTGGGCGATGCCCCCGCTTCCTTCCTCCCGTATGGTGTAGGTTGTGGTGGTGCCTTCCACCACAGCGTCGTATGCGAGTGCAAAGTTCCGGTACGTATAGGGCATCAGCCCAACGCTTGACGAGATCTTCCCCGGGCGGATCGGTACGCCCAAAACGAGATAGTTGAGATTGCCGTTAACATTCTGTTCAGACAGGGCGCCGTTGGTGGCCGTTCGTCGGTCGAGTACGAGGCCGACATGGAAAGTGGTGAAGCGGTTAAACACCAGCAAGGCCGGATTCTGGTTGTTGATGTACCAGAAATTCGGGTTGCTGATGCCCAGCCCGGCTGCTCCCTGAGCGTTGATCAGCGCTGAGCCGTAGGGCTCACCAATGCCAAAAGCCGAGAAGGGTGTTTGGGTGGCTTGCCCGAGTGCCACGGTGCCGATTCCGAGAAAGATTAAAAAATAACTGATTGTATTCCGCATGTTTCCGTA
>CANGUI010000208.1 GCA_947457025.1 Flammeovirgaceae bacterium
AGCTTCTGCCTTGGCGATGCATCGGTTGTTTACCATCCAAACTCCGAGGCCTGCGGGCAACCCAAATCCTTTTTGAACGGAAAAGAATACAGCATCGACTTCCGTAAAATCAAACACTGGGTAGGGGAGTGAGGAAACGGCATCAACGATTAGGAGGCTATCCGGATTTTTCCGGCGCACCTCAGCAATCCACGGGAGTGGCACCGCAACACCGGTGCTGGTTTCGTTGTGCGTAACCGCAATCAATTCAGCATCGGTTGCGGTCACCTCCTGCCATGCTTCGCCCAGCGCCGCCTCCTGACTGGTGGCGGTACGATTCAGTTGTTGGCTGATCTCGAAGAACCGCTTACTAAAGGCACCATTGACGTAATGAAAACTGGTTTTTTCGACCAGGTTTTCAATCGCCCGCTCCCATACCTCCGTAGCTGAGCTGGTGAAAAAAATGTGGAACTCCGGGGGGATGCCAAGTAATTGGCGCAGTCCCTGGGTGGCGGTGTGCGAAATGTCTTCGAAAGTTTTGCTGCGGTGGGAAATCGATCCAATGCCTTCGCGCAAGGCCTGCCGCACGTGATCGCTGACCGTGAAATATAATTCAGACGGGCCCGGAGCAAGTTGAATTTTCATACCGTAAAACTACATGGCGGTCTTATAACTAAAAAAAACCGGTCAAACAATGTTGCGGCAACGGGTTGTTATTACTTGGTTTGTATGCCCACTCGGGTTTGGGACAGTTTGCTGAACCTAACAATTAAAACAATACCGAGTGAAGCCTCCGGCCAAAATCAGGCTTCATCGCACTCTCGGGTGCGACCTCGCCCAAAAAGCAGGTTAACAGAAGAAGGTTGCGGTTGGCGGCAACTCAAAACTTGTCGATAGGGGGTTCAGAAACACCCCCCAGGCCGAGTGGGTTTTTTATCACACATCTGTAAGCTAAAGAACAGCCTTTGGAATCCAACGTGCTGTCACATTGCTGACTTCTTTTCCGAATCCATTTTGGTGTTTACGGTCCGAACCTGATCCTACCCGATGCCGATTTTCTTTTTAACATTTTGGATTCAACCCCGCTAATACAAGACGCGGAACTTGATGGTGTGTTCAATGGCTCGCAGCGTAGTTACGATCTCTTTATCATAGAGTTTGTTAACATCTGTAATAACATACCCGATGTGCTCATTGGTTTTCAGGTATTGCCCCACAATATTGACACCATTATCAGCAAGAACCTGATTAATGCGAGCAAGTATGCCGGGTACGTTATCATGGATGTGAATCAGCCGATGCGCATTTTCCAGCGTAGGCAGCGTTAAATTTGGAAAGTTGACGCTGTTGGAGGTGCTGCCGGAGTTGATGTAGTCCATCATTTTAGCCGGCACAAACTGCCCGATGTTTTCCTGTGCTTCCAGCGTACTTCCCCCAATATGGGGCGACAGAATGGTATTGGGTAAACCGCGCAGCGGGCTCTGAAACACTTCATCATTGCTGACCGGTTCGTAGGGGAATACATCTACGGCACATCCGGCTATCGTTCCGTTCATCACATACTTGCGCAGAGCTTCGATATCAACAACGTGGCCCCGGCTCAGGTTAAGGAAAATCACGCCCTTCCTCATCTGGGCAAACTCCCGTTCGCCAATCAGGTGCGTGTTGCTTTCACGACCGTCCACGTGAAGTGAGATTACATCCGCCTGTTGCAGCACATCGCGCAGCCCTTTGCACCGGGTGGCATTGCCGAGCGACAGTTTCTCTTCGGTATCGTAGTACAGTACTTTCATTCCCAATGATTCAGCCAATACCGAAAGCTGGGTGCCAATGTTACCGTATCCGATAATCCCCAGTTTTTTACCCCGCACTTCAAAACTGCCCCGGGCTGATTTGTCCCACACACCTTGGTGCATCTTATTCGATTTGTCCACCATACCCCGCATCAGCATGATCATCTGGGCGATGGCCAGTTCCACCACGGAACGGGTGTTGCTAAAGGGGGCATTGAAAACCGCCACGCCCTTACGTGTAGCTGTCGGAATGTCGATCTGGTTGGTACCTATGCAAAATGCGCCAATCGCCATCAACCGGTTAGCATGCTCCAACACACGGGCGGTTACCTGCGTTTTCGACCGGATGCCGAGCACAGAAACATGGCGGATTCGCTCGCAGAGCTCATCCTCCGTCAGCGCGGCGGCATAGGTTTCCACGTTGAAGCCTTCCGCTTTCATCATCTCCACTGCAATCGGATGAACGTTTTCCAGCAACAATACCTGGATCCGGTTCTTCGGATAAGAGATCGCGGTGTTCAGTTTGTTCAGGTACAGGAATTCATCGAGGCTCGGGGCAATATGATCTGCTTTCTCCACCACCGCCTCGCGCTCTACGTTTTCGGTAAATGCATAGAATTTGTTGGCCAGACCAGAGTGCTTGATTTCATAGTCGGTGTAGCCGTCGCCAATTACATAAACGTCGCCCGGCAGGGAGAGCCGTTTCAATACTTCCACTTTGCCGTTATTGGCCGACAGGGGATTAGTTTCATCAAAGCCGGCAATCTTTCCGGTAGCGTCGAAACGGAACTCATTGGCCAGAATATTTGCCGGCAGCACGCCGTACTCTTCCACTACCGGCTCAATGAATTCCCGGAAACCGTTTGAAATGATGTAAATATTATCGCGGTGGGTTTGAAAAAAATCGCGATTACGCCGGAAAGAATCTGAGACCACGGCGCGTAATTTCTCAATGAGCAGGGGCAAATGCCGGCGATGAGGTTCCAGCAACGCCAATCTGCGTTCGAGGGATTCGCGGAACGAAATATTGCCGTTCATCCCGAGGTTGGTGATTTCTATCACCATTTCTTTTCGCGTGACACGCTCCGGATGGTCGTTGAGGGAAATTTCGGCCAACACATCAAAAGCTTCCACTTTCGTAAATGTGCTGTCGAAATCGATTACGAAGAATTTAGGGGTATTCATGCGTCAATCCGGGTGCAAAATAGCCCGCCGGATGCGGTTCGCAAACTGGAAGGTCAGTTTTTGCCAAACGGAATCCGCCGGAGGGCCAGTTGCCCGTTGCTCATCACGAGCAGCACATCCTGTAAGACAACAATATCCTCAAGGGGATTACCAGCAACCAGAATAAGATCGGCTTCAAAGCCAGGCGCAATCTGGCCCGTAGTTTTTTCCAAACCCAAGAGGGCGGCAGCAGTGGTTGTGGCACACTGAATGGCCTGGAAGGGCGTCATCCCCATCCGCACAAAATGCGCACACTCGTGGGCTACGCGCGTCGTGCTGTTGGGTGTGTATTGTTGTCAACCCCGGTGGCGATGCGAATGCCCAAGGAGTGGGCGCGTTTAATAACTTTTTCCGCCATCGGCATCATGAATTTGCCGCGCAAGTGCAACACGGGGCCGTCATAATCGCCACCCGGTAAGGTCAAATCCTCCAGTGTGCTGAAGGTGGGTACGAGGTAGGTGCTGCGCTCTTTCATGAGTTGCAAGGTTTCTTCCGTCAGGAAGGTGCCGTGCTCGATGCTGCGTGCGCCCGCCAGTACCGCTGCCCAGGCACCTTCGTCACCATGAGCATGTACCATCACCGGAACATTCCGTTTTGCAGCTTCCTCTACAATTACGCGGAGTTGTGCCAACGTGTAGGTTTGCTGGCGCGGATCAGTATCGGGTAATCCGGCCCGTTCGGTGCCTCGCGTTTTGATCACTTTTGCACCGCGGTCGATGTTGACGTTCACCAGCAGCCGGAGTTCGTCATCTGTTTGTACGCCCGAGAGCAGGGGCGCCAACCGCGTATCGGCCAGGATGGTTTCACCCAACTTGGGCGTGACGTAAATCCCGCACGGAATCATATCGGGCCCGGCCAGTTGTCCGGTTTTTACCAGATTGGCGAGGGCCACATCCTGAAATGCGGGTACACTGGCGCTCCGTACCGTGGTGACGCCCGTTTCGAGGGCCCGTCGGGCGGCAGCCAGGTTATCCAGGTGTGTGTGAACATCCATCAGGCCCGGTATGAGATACTTTCCCTCACAATCGATTACCTGGTAAAGCCGGGGAATCGGGTTTCCTTTTTTACCGATGCGTTCGATTTTGCCATTTGCAACAAAAACAACCACATCTTTTTTAATGGCGTTTTCTACTCCATCAAACAGATGAACATTGGTAAACGCGTAATAGGGAATTTGCTCCTGAGCGGTTGCGAAAATAATCGCAAAACAAACACCTGATAGTACGCGCAAGGTTGAAGGGAGTAGCGTTCTATAAAACGAAAGGAAGGTACGGTTCATCACATCACGCGATCGATGTCCATGAATACGCGGTTAGTAGGCCGGCATACTGGGATCAATTTCAGCGGCCCAGGCCAGAATACCTCCTTTTAAGTTGTACAGATTGGTGAGTCCGCGATTCTTTTCCAGCCACTGAATAATGTTGCCGCTGCGGCCACCACTGCGGCAGTGAACAACGACTTTTTTATCGCGTGCGATCTGATCGAGGTGGTGGGGTACCTGGGAGAGCGGAATTAACTCGCCCTGTAGGTTGCAGATCTCATATTCATGAGGTTCGCGCACATCGATCAACTGAAAGTCTGCATGCGAATCCATCATGGCTTTTAACTCAGTAACAGTAACTTCTTTCATGCCTGTGGCCAC
>CANGUI010000209.1 GCA_947457025.1 Flammeovirgaceae bacterium
GATACGCTCGCCAATCCGATTGACGGGAAAGGTCCTTTGATAGGACAGTTGTATGAAATGCCACTTGAGCGGAAAGCACCTGGTGTAATTTTCCGGCAACCTGTGAATGAGCCTTTGCAAACCGGAATCAAAGCGATTGATGCGATGATCCCGATTGGGCGTGGCCAGCGCGAGCTGATTATTGGCGACCGCCAGACGGGAAAAACCGCCGTTGCAATCGATACCATCATCAATCAGAAAGAATTTTACGAGAAAGGGCAGCCTGTATTTTGTATCTACGTGGCCATTGGCCAGAAGGCATCCACCGTTGCGAGCGTGGCTGCCACCCTCGAAAAGGCAGGGGCCATGTCCTACACAGTCATTGTTTCCGCGTCGGCATCTGATCCGGCTCCCATGCAGTTTTTCGCACCCTTCACCGGTGCAGCGATTGGCGAGTTTTTCCGTGACACGGGGCGACCGGCACTGGTAATTTACGATGACCTGTCTAAACAGGCCGTTGCTTACCGTGAGGTTTCTTTGCTGTTGCGCAGGCCTCCGGGCCGTGAGGCATATCCGGGAGATGTTTTTTACCTGCACTCCCGCTTGCTGGAGCGTGCGGCAAAGATCATTAACAACGATAGCATTGCACGCAACATGAACGATCTCCCCGAATCGATTCGCCACCTGGTGAAAGGAGGGGGCTCGCTCACGGCACTGCCCATCATCGAAACGCAGGCTAACGACGTTTCTGCTTATATCCCAACCAACGTGATTTCCATCACGGATGGGCAGATTTTTCTTGAAACGAACCTGTTTAATTCTGGTGTGCGCCCGGCCATCAATGTGGGTATTTCAGTATCGCGCGTGGGTGGCTCTGCGCAAATCAAGTCCATGAAGAAAGTGGCCGGCACACTTAAGCTCGACCAGGCCCAGTTCCGCGAACTGGAGGCATTTGCCAAGTTTGGCTCAGACCTGGATGCGGCTACCAAACTCACCATTGAGCGTGGTCGCAGAAATACAGAAGTGTTAAAGCAGCCGCAATATGCGCCCGTACCCGTAGAAGAACAGGTTGCGATTATCACCGCATCCACTCGCGGCTTTATCGATCGCGTGCCGGTGGCCAAGGTAAGAGAATTTGAACGGGAGTTCCTCGGCCTCATGCGAGCACAGCACGGAACCGTGTTGGACAACTTCCGCGCCGGTAAATTGGAAGACGCGGATATGGCTACGCTGAAGAAAGTGGCGACCGAATTAGCTGCCAAATATTAATCGGGAATTTGCCCTGATCCTATGCCGAGTTTAAAGGAAGTAAAGAGCCGCATCCAGTCGGTGGTATCCACCCAGCAGATCACCAAGGCCATGAAGATGGTAGCGGCTGCAAAGCTGCGTAAGTCACAGGAACGCATCACGCAGATGCGCCCCTTCGCTGCCCGCTTGCACTATCTCCTTCAAAATGTGTCGTCCACAGTTGTCAACGAACCGGCGTGGTATAATGCCGTGCGCGTTGAAAACAATGTGCTGATTATTGTGGTCACCTCAGACCGTGGCCTGTGTGGAACATTCAACTCTTCCGTATTTAAGGCCACCATTAAGCTCATTCACGAAAAATATGCTGCCCAGCATGCCCGGGGTGCAGTCACCATTCTTCCCCTCGGCAAAAAAGCATTCGAGTTCTTCGGTAAACGGCAGTATAGAATCAATGATCAGTTTTGGCCGATCTTCCAGGGTCTTTCATTTGATCGGGTAACCCAGGTAGCCAATTTCGTAATGGATGCATTCCGGCTGCACCAGTACGACAAAGTAGAATTGGTGTATAATGAATTCAAAAACGTGGCAACGCAGATCTTACGTACCGAGCGGTTCCTTCCGCTTGTGCCGTCGGCCGCAGGCAAGAGCCGCGCACAAGTAGAGTATATTTATCAGCCGAGCCGTGAGGAGATCGTCAGCGGCTTGATCCCGAAATCACTGCGCGTGCAACTCTACAAGGCATTGCTCGACTCGAATGCGGCTGAGAATGGAGCCCGCATGACGGCGATGGATAAGGCCACGGAAAACGCCGGAGAACTCCTGAAAGAGTTACGTCTTACCTACAACCGTACGCGGCAGGCGGCAATCACCAAGGAAATTCTTGAAATTGTTGCCGGAGCTGAGGCATTGAAGGCCTCCTGACGCCAGGTGCCGGGTAAACCGTAATTCCACCGATGGCTTCGCTTGGAAGCCGCCATCATCAAAAAACAAAATGGAGCATACACCACCAAAATTATGCTGTCGCACAATCCAAGCATTTTCAGAAGATCAGTTAGCCATCCGTGCAACCTTTCGCTGTGGTCTGGGTTGGTTCCACCACGTTGGGGTCGTCTGATCGGAAATTTAACCTGCAGTACCACCAAACCGATAGATTAAGTGTGTTGCGAAAGAATAAAGCGCTCCAGCAGTTCGTTGACCTGTTCGGGCCGCTCCAGGCATGAACTGTGGCCAGCATGGGCTATGCGGTACAAACGGGATCCATTAATGAGCGCATGAATCTTTTCTGCTTTTGCAGGAACCGTTGCCACGTCTTCTTTACCCACGATGACTTGCGTCGGGATCCGGATGTTTGCCAGCTCGTGTTCAACACCTTTGCGGTTGATGACACCGGCCACCGCATGGGTGATGGATTTGGGATAGCCTTCAATCATTTTTTTCCAAAACGAAAGGATGGGTTGACGGGTGGGATCTTGAAAGCTGGATCGGCCAAACAAAATCCGAATGATCTTTTCGCTGACTACCCTGGGGCCCACCGTTTTAAAAATGAAGCTGAGCAGCCTGTACTTCAGTCGGTTGGGTTCGGGTTCGGCCGCAGTATCCAGTAACGACAAACTGAGGAGCAGATCGGGTCTTCGTGCCGCGAGACGCATCCCCACAAAACCGCCCATACTCAAGCCCACAAAGTGAACGGGTTTCCCCGGACTCACACGTTCAATCAGCCGCACGGCATCTTCGTACAAGGTGTCCATATCCATCGGCAAAACCACGGCGCTCTGCCCCTGGCCCCGGTGGTCGTAGGCAATGCAGCGAAACTGCGCGCTGAAGTACGCCACCTGGAATTGCCACATGCGGTGATCAAACAACAGGCCATGGGCAAACACAATGGTGCTGTCGCCGGATCCTTCCTGCTGATAAAATGTGCGGGCCGGGGTATCGTGCAGGACGGGCATTTTTACTTCATGAACATGTAGTCGGTTGTAACATTCAGCATGGCCTTCAGGCCGGTTAAAAAGCCGCGCTCGTCAACCATAAAATCGGGCGTGTGGTGGGCCGGCACTTTGTTGGGATCTTGATCAGGCGGCATGGCGCCCACAAAAAAGAAGAAACCGGGTACCTTTTTCTGATAGAAGGCAAAGTCTTCGGCACCCGTTACCGCATTGATGCGAATGACATTCTCCGCGCCCGCTGCCTTCTGCAGTGACGCAACCATCTTTTCGGTCAGCGCAGGATCGTTGAACGTAACGGGTGTCTTTTTTTCGATGTTCACTTCTGCGGTTGCGCCGGCGCTCTCGGCAATTTTTGTGGCTGTGAGCCGGATCTTGTCGTGGATTTTTTGTTGCATGCCCTCATCGAGGGTACGAATGGTGCCCGCCATGAAGGCCTCTTCGGGGATGATGTTTTCGCGGATGCCCGCCTGCAGGCGGCCCACGGTGATCACGGCAGCTTCTTTGGTCAGTTCGCTTTGCCGCGAGATGATCGTCTGCAGCCCATTGATGATTTGTGCACTCACCACAATCGGGTCAATGCCCATCCAGGGTGCAGAGCCGTGCGACTGCCGGCCTTTCACTTTGATGCTGAACCAGTCGGACGCGGCCATGATTCCGGCCGGCCGGTAGGTGATTCTTCCGAGAGGAGAAATCGACTGGATGTGGAGGCCAAAGATCACATCGACTTTCGGATTTTCAAGAACCCCTTCTCGTACCATCAGATCGGCACCGCCTTCCTCTCCGGCCGGTGCACCTTCTTCGGCCGGTTGAAAAATAAATTTGATCGTACCGCGCAAATCTGCTTTGTTCTTCGATAGGATTTCCGCCACACCCATCAGGATCGCCACGTGCGAGTCATGGCCGCAGGCGTGCATCACGCCCGTCTCCTGTCCATTGAAGACGGTGCGCTCTTGGGAGGCAAACGGCAGGCTGTTGCGCTCCGTGACGGGCAGTGCATCGATATCTGCTCGCAGGGCAATTACAGGTCCTGGTTTGCCGGTTTCGAGAAGCGCCACAACACCGGTTTTCGCGACACCGGTTTGAATCTTTAGTCCAAGTGTTTTGAGGTGTGCCGTGATGTAGGCCGCCGTGTTTACCTCGCGGTTGGAGAGTTCCGGATGTTGGTGGATGTGCCGCCGCCATTCAATCACGCGCCCCTCGAGATCTTTCGCCTGCTGTTCCAAGCGCGCCTGCAACTTGGGGTTGGTTTGAGCATAGACCTGAGAGCCGATTCCCAGCAGGGCAAAAACGATTATGTTCTTCATGTGCGGATTAGTTTTTCTGATACATATAATCAACCGTGAGGTTAACGAGCGCACGGACACCGGTCAGCAACGCTTTTTCGTCAATCATAAAGTCGGCTGTATGGTGAGTGGGTGGTTTTGCGAGCGGCAGCTCAGCCGGGTAGGCAC
>CANGUI010000210.1 GCA_947457025.1 Flammeovirgaceae bacterium
GGCGGCCGCTGCATGAAAGCTGTCTTGTTAAAAATCCATCCCCTCAACCCGGAAGAGCGTAAGATCAACCAGGTGGTGGCGGTGCTGCGTAACGGCGGCATCATTGTATACCCCACGGATACGAGTTACGGCATCGGGTGCGACCTGATGAACCGCAGGGCGGTGGAGCGCTTGTGCAAGATGCTGGACATCAAGCCACACAAACTGAATCTGTCGTTTATTTGTCACGACCTCAGCCATATCTCCCGTTATGTGCACCGTATCGACACGCCTCAGTTTAAGGTGCTGAAGAAGTCGCTGCCCGGCCCGTTTACGTACATCTTCGAGTCGAGCAGTCAGGTGCCGAAGATTCTGGATGTGAACAAGAAGACGGTGGGGATCCGCATACCGGATCACCGCATACCGCGGGCGATTGTGGAGCAGTTGGGTAATCCGCTGATTACGTCATCTATCAAAGACGATGACAGCATCAAGGCGTACACTACTGATCCGGAGGAGATGTATGCCGATTTCCGGCATTTGGTAGACGTGGTGATTGACGGCGGACCGGGGGGCAATGTGCCGTCCACGATTGTGGATTTTACGTCGGGGGAGCCGGTGGTGACTCGCCAGGGGTTGGGCGATTTCAGTTTGTATGCGTGAGCGGGCCGTGCTGGCAGAGTTGCATACGCTGCCGTCGTTGGATTACATCTGTATGATGTCGCAGGCAGAGCATGTGGTACTGGAAGCGCACGAGCATTACCCCAAGCAGACGTGCCGCAACCGGTACTACATCAACACGTCGCACGGCAAACTGCGGCTAACGGTGCCGGTCGACCTGCCGGGCGGCAAGATCGCCACACGCGCGGTGCGGCTTGAGGCAGGGCGCCGCTGGCGCAACCAGCATTGGCGCAGTCTGGAGGCCGCGTATCGCAAAGCGCCGTTTTTTGAGCATTATGCTGCGGAGTTGCACGCCATCTTTTTTGATTTGTCTACGCATTTGCTATGGGACTTGAACAAAAAACTGCTGTCATTCTGTCTGGCGCACCTGCACATGCCGGTGATGATATCGGAAACAGTGTCGTTTGTACATTACCCTGCGCCTGACATTCTGGATGTGCGTCAGCGGGTAAACGGGTTAGATGCTGATGGTGGCTATACTTTTCATCGGCCACACCCCTATTACCAGGTTTTTGGCCGCACATTTGTTGAGAATAGTAGCGCCATTGATTTACTTTTTTGTCTGGGCCCGCAGGCGATGCATCACGTTCGATTATCGCGCAAGCCACTGAACAAATAAAATTCGGCCAACGTTTTAAACCTGTTTAAGAACCGTTACATTTACTTAACTTTCGGTATTTACCGTATCTATGGAAGCAAAATTTTCTAACCGCGTTAAGGAAGTGATCTCGCTGAGTCGTGAGGAGGCCTTGCGCCTGGGTCATGATTACATCGGCACGGAGCACTTGTTATTGGGCATCATTCGGGAGGGCGAGGGCGTTGCAGTTGCCGTGTTGCGCAAGTTGGGTGTGCCGCTGGATGGACTGAGGGGTGAAATTGAAAAAGTGTCGAAGGGAACGGCCACGCACGATGTCAAAAATCTCGCGAACATTCCGTTGACGCGGGCCTCTGAGAAAGTACTGAAGATCACTTACCTTGAGGCCAAGGTTTTCAAGGCCCAACTCATCGGCACCGAGCATCTGTTGCTCTCCATACTGCGCGATCCTGATAATTTAGCCACTCAGATTCTGAACAAGTACGACGTAACCTACGATGTGGTAAAAGAGATGCTGGAGTACCAGAACGACCAGCCTACCGCTGCTTCGGATACAGACGATCCGGATGAAGAATCTTCGAAAATTTTTGGCGGCGCCGGCGGCCAGGGAGGAGGCAAAGAGAAGAAGAGCACGGAAAAGTCGCGCACGCCGGTGCTCGACAACTTCGGGCGTGATCTTACCAAACTGGCGGAAGACAACAAACTTGACCCGATTGTTGGGCGTGAAAAGGAAATTGAACGCGTGGCACAGATTCTGAGCCGCAGAAAGAAAAATAACCCTATTCTGATTGGCGAGCCGGGCGTGGGGAAAACCGCCATTGCCGAGGGCCTCGCCTTGCGCATTGTGCAGAAAAAGGTATCGCGCGTGTTATTTGGCAAGCGCGTGGTCACACTTGACCTGGCCTCGCTGGTGGCGGGCACCAAGTACCGCGGTCAGTTTGAGGAGCGCATGAAGGCGGTGATGAATGAACTGGAGAAATCTCCGGATGTGATCTTGTTCATCGATGAGTTGCATACCATCGTGGGTGCGGGTGGCGCATCAGGTTCGCTGGATGCCTCAAACATGTTTAAACCCGCCCTGGCCCGCGGGGAGATTCAGTGCATCGGGGCCACCACGTTGGACGAGTACCGCCAGTATATCGAGAAAGATGGCGCCCTGGCCCGACGTTTTCAGATGGTAATGGTGGATTCTACCACGCCCGAAGAAACTATCCAGATTCTGGACAACATCAAGGAAAAATACGAAGACCACCACCACGTGCTGTACACCAAGGAGGCCATTGAAGCGTGCGTGAAGCTTTCCGACCGCTACATCAGCGATCGCTTCCTGCCAGACAAGGCCATTGACGTGATGGACGAGGCCGGTGCGCGCGTGCACATCAACAACATCCATGTACCCGATGAAATCGTGAAGCTCGAGGAGGACATTGAGGAAGTGAAGAAGGAGAAGAACCGGGTGGTGAAAAGCCAGAAGTATGAAGAGGCAGCCCAGCTGCGCGATCGAGAGAAAAAGCTGATGGAGCAACTCGAGTTGGCCAAGGGGCGTTGGGAGGAAAAGACCCGAACTGAAAAATATACGGTGACGGAAGACAACGTGGCCGATGTAATCGGCATGATGACCGGCATTCCCACCAACCGCATCGCCCAAAAGGAAAGCAAGAAGTTGCTGAATATGGGCGAGGAGCTGAGCGGTAAAGTAATCGGCCAGGAAGAAGCTATCAAGCGGCTGGTGAAAGCCATTCAGCGGACCCGCGTGGGCCTGAAAGATCCAAAAAAGCCGATAGGTTCGTTTATTTTCCTCGGTCCGACGGGAGTTGGAAAAACGGAATTGGCAAAAGTGCTGGCCACGTATTTATTTGATAAAGACGACTCGCTTGTGCGCATCGATATGAGCGAGTACATGGAGAAGTTTTCGGTTTCCCGCCTCGTGGGCGCCCCCCCCGGCTATGTAGGTTACGAAGAAGGTGGCCAGCTTACCGAAAAGGTGAGGCGAAAGCCCTATAGCGTGGTGTTGCTGGATGAAATCGAGAAGGCACACCCGGATGTGTTTAACATCTTGTTGCAGGTGCTGGATGACGGGATCCTGACCGACGGCCTCGGCCGACGGGTGGATTTCCGGAATACGATTGTGATCATGACGTCCAATATCGGGGTTCGCGACCTGAAGGACTTTGGCTCGGGGATCGGCTTTGCCACCAAGGCTAAGCGCGAGAACGAAGAGGAGATCATGAAGACGACGATTCAAAACGCACTTAAGCGGGCCTTCTCACCGGAGTTTTTGAACCGTTTGGATGACGTGATCGTCTTCAATTCGCTACAGCGCGAGCATATCCATAAAATCATTGACATCACGCTGGGCAAGTTGTTCAGCCGGATTACAGCGCTGGGCTATCAGGTGGAACTCACCGAGAAAGCAAAAGATTTCCTGGCCGAGAAAGGCTACGACCAGCAGTTTGGTGCCCGCCCCCTAAACCGCGCAATTCAGAAATACCTGGAAGACCCGGTAGCGGAAGAAATTTTGAAAGGAGAAATCGAAGAAGGCGGTGTGATCTTGGCCGACTTCGAGGGAGGTGAAGTCCTCGTGGTAAAAGCAAAGAACACGAAGGCCAGCAAGAAGGCTGATTAAACTCGGAATCTATTCTACAGGAAGGCTGCCAAGTGGGCAGCCTTTTTGTTTTCTATGCCGGCGAAGTACTGGCGAGTCGGATACGGTGGATTGGCCGTGTTTTTTCCTATTTTTGTCGTCCAATTACGTTCTTACTATGTTGAACAGACGCATGCTCCGGATTAAAGTAATGCAAAGCCTTTTTGCGTATGAGCAATGCAAGGAAGCCAACTACGGCCTCGCCATTGAAACTGTTGAACATCACTTTCAACCTGATCTTAACTCCATGGTGGTGCAAGACAAAGCGTTGCTCGCGCGGCAGCGTAAGCTTGCCATGCAGCAGGTGGAGAAAAAATTTGCCAAAGCCGATGCGCCCGACGTAGACGACAGCGCGATTAACCGTGCCGTGGCCGATGCGCTGGGCCGGTACGAAAAAAATGTTGGCCGCGACTTTCAATCCATTTCCAAAAACATGGTCATGGAAGTGGAGCGCCTCGCCCACCTGTATACGTCCATTCTGGGTTTGATGGTTGCCTTTGCAGATGTAGCCGAAGCGGATAAAAGAGGTGGACACCAGAACCTCATTACGAGTAAGTGGATCCGGGCTCCGCGTGGCAACGAGGAACTAAAAAAGGCGCTGGCGAAAAGCGGCCATGGCTGGAGCGATAAGCAAGATCTGGTGCGTAGCTGGTTTCGCGAGGTTATCCGCGGCGATAAAAACTACCTGGCTTTTATCGAA
>CANGUI010000211.1 GCA_947457025.1 Flammeovirgaceae bacterium
TACCTGGCGTAAAAGTAATAGCCCGCCGCTGATCGTTGCCTGAGGCCAGCTACCCCTTCAAATCAGAGCTCAATTTTTTGTCAATTCCTCCAATGAAACTCTGGCTTTTTAGGGCTATTTTAGTCGGACAATAATGATACACTTTCTGTCATTTTTGTGGCACTCCATTTCGCGTTGGTTTTTCAAACTGTCAGACGCGAAAAATACGAGCGCAGACTGCTGGTATCGACCCTTCTGCTGGTATTGCTGTTTTCATCCGCCTGGATCTTATCGAATAAGGCGCTTCGGATTGTGTTGATCCCGTGATCACCGAAACCTGTGGGGGAAACGGTTAGCGGTGGTGCTGCCGGCGCAATGGGCTGACCCGGGCGTGAGCGGTAGAAACCCAACCCGTTTGCCCGGTTTGCCCGCAGGGCGCTGACTTCCGGTCAGTTCTTTTTTTCTACAGTGTGACCGCCAAATTCATTGCGCAGGGCAGCTACGAGTTTTCCAGAAAACGTATCGTCCATCTGCGAACGGTAGCGCATCAGCAGCGCCATGGTGATAGCGGGCGTTGGGATGCCCATTTCAAGAGCTGTTTCCACGGTCCATTTCCCTTCGCCCGAAGAGTGCATCACACCCCGGATGGAATCGAGGTTTCGTTCTTTCTGTAAGACTTTTTCCGTCAGTTCCATTAGCCAGCTGCGCACGACCGAGCCGTGGTTCCACACTTTCGCTACCGAGGCCAGATCCAGATCAGGATACTGCTTGTGCAGCACTTCCATACCTTCGGCGATGGACTGCATCATGCCATACTCAATGCCGTTGTGCACCATTTTGGTGAAGTGGCCGGAGCCGGATTTGCCGGCGTACAGACAGCCGCCCGGTGTACTGATAGCTTTGAAAAGCGACGCACAGTGTTGAAAGGCCTCGTGAGGTCCGCCTACCATCGTGCACAGGCCGTGCAGCGCTCCTGCAGGCCCGCCGCTGGTACCACAGTCTAACAATTGGACTTGTAACTTCTCGAGATCACGGGCCCGCTGTAGCGTGTCTTTGTAGTGCGAGTTGCCACCATCGATGATGATATCGTTGGGGGCGAGGTAGTTGCGCAGCGTATTGAGGATCACATCCACGGCATTACCGGCCGGTACCATAATCCAGATAATCCGTCTGCCTGACAACATCTGGCACAACTCAACTACGGAGGGAGCCGTGGCAATGCCGTACTCGGCAATTTTTTGCATCGCAGCGGCGCTGATATCAAACGCCACTACTTTACAGCCATTGCGCTGCATGTTCAGTGCCAGGTTGTACCCCATTTTTCCTAAACCGATCAGACCTACCTGCATGGCAAAAATTGTGTTAAACAAAATGGTCCAACGCCAGGACTCCAGCCAGGCCAAGCACGGAAACAATCGTTTCCATGAGCGTCCATGACAAAAACGTCTGGCGAAACGACAAATTAAAATATTCTTTGAACATCCAGAAGCCCGTGTCGTTCACGTGCGAAAACATCAGGCTGCCGGCACCCACGGCCAGCACCATCAGTTCGGGTGATACGCCGGCAACTGCGACCAGGGGTGCCACGATGCCGGCTGCTGTGTTGCCGGCCACGGTGGCGGATCCGATCGACACGCGGAGCAGTGCGGCCATTGTCCAGCCAAAAACAAGAGGCGATAGTTGAAATGCCCCCGCCGCCTGCTGAACATAGGCACTGATGCCACTCTCCACCAGCACCTGCTTGAATCCACCGCCCGCGGCGATGACCAGCAGAAGAAGTAATATGCCGCGGATAGCATACCAAAGCTGCTGCGCGATCTGACGCGAGGTGCGCTGCTGGCGATAACCGAGGAGTACAATGGCAGCGGCCACAGCGAGTGTCATTGCCACCTCGGGTTGGCCGATGCCGCGAATGATCGGGTGCGGCGGACGGACGAGTTCCCACACGGCCGGAATGGCCATGAGCATAACGGGCAGCAGGGCAACAAGAAAGCTGATCACTTTCGGGGGGACGTCCTCTTGTGTCCGTTCGGGAGGGCGCTCCGGTTGCGCAGGATGGCTACGAACCACCATTCCCTTCAGCGTACGGGCAAAAAGCGGCCCTGCGATTACCGCGATCGGGAGGGCCAGCACGAGGCCCAGTACCATCGTACGCCCGAGGTCTGCTCCGAAAAACGCGGCAATGGCCACGGGCCCGGGATGCGGCGGTAAAAAGCCATGGGTAACCGAAAGCGATGCGGCCATGGGAATGCCGGCCTGCAGCAGGGGAATCCGCGCAGCGGCAGCAATCGAAAAAACGAGCGGAATCAGGATTACAAATCCGGCGTTGTAGAACAGCGGAATACCGACCAGAAAACCGGTTACCATCACCGCCCAGGGTACATTCCGGCTGCCAAAACGGTGAATCAGCGTCTCCGAAATCCGGCGGGCGGCACCGCTCGATTCGATCAGCCCGCCCAGCATCGCACCGAGGCAAAGCACCAACGCGAGGCTTTGCAGAGTTCCCACCATGCCAGAGCCGACTGCTGCCACAGCGGCAAAGGGGGTGAGACCTTGTGCCACACCTACCGCTACCGAAACCATGAGCAGCGCGTACAAGGGTTTAACCCGCAAGAGGATCAAAATGAAGAGCAGACCAATACCTGCCACCAGCATCAGAATCGGCATCAGTGATGAGGGTCTGAGGTTTCGAAAAGTGGCTCCAGATTACGGCAGAGCGATTGGTACAACTCGTACAGGCGCGTATAAACTTCGGTGGTTTGTGCGTTTGGCTGGCAAACCATTGTGGGTACTTTTGTCCAACGCACATTTACTCCGAGTGCAGCAAAGCCAAGTTCCGCAGCTCCCATGGCGGAGGCCTCTGGTGTGTCGCACACGCGCACGGGTACTTGGATGACATTCGCCAAAAGCTGCACGAGAGTGGCCGACTTGGTAAAACCGCCGCTGAGGTAAATACCCCGTGGAGCGCCCGCGTGTATGGCTTCCATGAGAGACTTTACTGCGAAGCAGATACCTTCTACCGCTGCCCGTTGGAAGTGGACGGGCGCGTGCGCGGAAGTGATGCCAAAAAAAACACCTCTGGCGTGGGGATTGTAGTGCGGAGCACGCTCGCCGAAAAAGAAAGGCAGGCAGAGGAGTCCTTCTGCTCCTGCCGGAACGTGATTGAGGTGCGTAGCCAGTTCATCCAATCCGGTTGCAGCCGGCGAGAAAGCTCGTTGCAACCAATCGATAACGTTAGTCCCGTTGTTGGAAGCTCCACCACGTACAAACTGGCCAGGCCTGAGGTAATAACAAAACAACCGGGAGCGGACAGAGGGTGCAAAGGTCGTGACCAACTCACGCACAGCCGAACTGGTGCCGATGGTGATGGACAGCGCGCCGGGGGCTGTGGCACCCGATCCAAGTTGGGCGAGGCATCCGTCGCTGGCTCCGAACACGAGCGGAATACCTCGCCAGTCGTGGCCGAGCCAATCCGTTTGGATGGTTGCGGTGGATGTAGTCGGCACCGGATCTGACAACTTAGACCCATTGATGCCCGCGAGGCGCAGGGCATCGTCATGCCAGCGCAGGTGGCGGGTATGAAACAGTGCAGTGGCCGATGCGATGGAATAATCTACCTGCCACGACCCCGTGAGGCGGAAGAGGATGTACTCCTTGACGGACACGAACTTGTGAGCGGCCCGAAAAACATCCGGGGCCTCGAGGCGCAACCACATCAGTTTACAAAGGGGCGCCATTGGATGAATAGGTGTGCCCCCGACCTGGAAGATTTCATCCGCAACACCGGTCTGAATCAATTCGCGGGCCTGCGGAATGCTACGCATGTCCGCCCACGTAATCAGCGGCGTCAACGCCTGCCCCTCGCTGTCTACCGCCATCACACCATGCATGGCACTGCTCCAGACGATAGCGAGCGGCAACTGGCCGCAAGCAGCGCGCACCGATACCAGAACGTGGCGTGTTTGCCGGAGAATTTCATCGGGATCCTGGGTGGCAAAGCCGGTCTGTGGGTGATGTGAGGCGTAGGCGGCCCGGGCCTGTTGCCGGATCGTGCCCGCCGGAGACACCGCAAGGGCTTTCACACCGGACGTGCCCACATCCACAGCGAGGATATAATCGCCTGTAATCTGCTGCTCCAAGGCAGAAAAGATAGAGAAAGGCGGCTGTTAAAAAAAAGCGGATTTACCGCTTTAGAAATTTGTACGTACTCTTGGCCTGGGTTTGCTCATCGCGTAAAGCCAGAAAGTAATATCCCGCGGGAAGTTCCTTCACCCGAACGCGAACTTCGTAGGCATCTACCAATTCCGTTTCGATGGCCAGCACGTTACCTACGATGTTGTGCACCACAACATGCATGGCACGGGCATGAGGTTCTTCAAACTTGACCGACAGATAATCCGTTGCCGGATTGGGAAACAAGGTCACCGCCTTAATAAAAACCCGTTCCGGCTGAGCCAACTCCTCCTTTTGCTGGGCTACAGCAACGGTAGCCGCGAGTAGAAGCATTAATAAGAAGAGACAACCACGCATAACGGATTTGAACGAAGATTAGTACAAGTAA
>CANGUI010000212.1 GCA_947457025.1 Flammeovirgaceae bacterium
AACGCACGTTCTTACTGCAGCTGATCTCACGAAAGTGAAAATCAAAGCGTACGTTGAATTGCTGAAGCCGCGCCTTTCTCTGCTGGTGGCGTTTTCGTGTGCTTTTGGTTTTGCATTGGCTTCGCGCGGAGATATTTCCTGGGCGAGGCTGGTATTGCTAACTCTGGGAGGCTTTCTGCTGTCGGGTGCTTCTGTTGCTATTAATCAGATTATCGAAAAAGACCTGGACGCGCTGATGACCCGCACGCAAAGTCGTCCTTTGCCTTCTGGGCGCATCTCAGTACACGAAGCTATCTGGGTAGCAATTTGTTGCTTCGGCGCGAGTTTGGTGCTATTACATTTATACACCAACCTGCTAACTGTTTTCTTGTCGGTGGTGTCGATGGTGTTGTATAGCTTCGTTTATACGCCCCTGAAGCGCGTTGGCCCAATTGCGGTGTTTGTCGGGGCATTTCCGGGGGCACTGCCTCCATTATTGGGATGGATTGCGTACAGCGGACAAATCACCCATGAAGCGCTGATCATCTTCGGTATCCAGTTTATCTGGCAGTTCCCTCATTTTTGGGCAATCGCCTGGGTAGCAGATGATGATTACAAGAAGGCCGGTTTTCGGCTGCTCCCCTCCGGCGGTGGCAAAGACCTGAACACGGCCATTCAGATAATGATTTACACCATGTTTTTGATTCCGCTTAGTCTGTTGCCAGCCAAGTTTGGCATAACGGGCATTAACTCGGCCATCGTGGCCACGGTGTGCTCCATTGCTTTTTTTGCCCAGACATTTTCACTCATGAAAACCGGTAGCCGGCAGTCGGCCCTGCGCATCATGTTTGGGTCGTTTTTGTACTTGCCAATTGTGCAGATTGCGTATTTGTTGGATAAAATATAGAAAAGAAGGGTATGGACAAGGTAACGTCAACAGATTTCAAGATTATAGAGGAGCCGGGCAAACCCCTGGCTATGCATCCGAAGAAGTTCGCGATGTGGTTGTTTATGGGCAGTGTGCTGATGCTGTTTGCGGCATTCACCAGCGCTTACATGGTGCGCCAGGCCGAAGGCAATTGGCTCTACTTTGAACTCCCATCTTTATTCACCGTGTCTACGGTGGTCATTGTGCTGAGTAGCATTACGATGCAGTGGGCGTATTTCGCTGCGCGTGCTAATCAGTTGGCCACCGTTCGGTTATTGCTTACCGCAACTTTTGCGGGCGGGTTGGCCTTTATGGTGTTGCAGTTGCTCGGCTGGCAACAACTCGTGGGCAAAAGCGTGCATTTTGTGGGTAACCCCTCCGGTTCATTCCTGTATGTGATCACGGGTATGCACGGGTTACACATCGCCAGTGCACTTGTTTATCTGGCTATTGTATGGGTGGCATCGCTCAAAATCACCCGTTATGCGGGAGCCTTGGCACAAATGGAAATGTGCACAACCTATTGGCATTTTTTGGGTGTTCTTTGGGTATATCTTTACGTCTTCTTATTATTGAACCGATAATTTTAACTGATTATGGCACATACCTCGGCCGCACCGGCTACGGAACTCGGAAAGAGCGTTTGGGATGGGGGAGTATCCCCAATGAATGCCAGCTATGGCAAGCTCATGATGTGGTTTTTTCTCCTCTCGGATGCCTTTACCTTTTCGGGATTGTTAATTACATACGGACTCATCCGTGCGGCTCACCCGGCTTACCCCGGTACGCCGGCTGATTTCGCTTTTTCATCTGAATACTGGCCGATCCCTGAAAAGGTGTTTGATGCTGTGCCTTTGTTGCATGGTGTTGAGCTTCCATTGGTATTTGTGGGGTTGATGACCTTTATTCTTATTATGAGTTCAGTAACCATGGTGCTGGCCGTTGAAGCTGGCCACCGTATGGACAGGAAGGCCGTAGAAAAGTGGATGCTCTGGACCATCGTTGGAGGTTTGACCTTCCTGAGTTGCCAAGCCTGGGAATGGACCCACTTTATCGTGGGCACCGGCACGGATACAATCGTGCAAAAGTTCAACGTACTCACGGGAACCATGGACGCGGTAGCGGTACAGGGCGCAAACCTGAAAATCAATCAGTACGGGCCGCAACCTTTTGCTGACTTCTTCTTTTTCATCACGGGCTTTCACGGCTTTCATGTGTTCAGCGGGGTTTTGCTGAACTTTTTGATCTATTACAACACGGTAACAGGCGTGTACGATCGCCGCGGCCACTATGAAATGGTGGAGAAGGTAGGGCTCTATTGGCACTTTGTAGACCTGGTTTGGGTATTTGTATTTACATTCTTTTATCTGGTTTAACGACTAAGCACAACACTATGGCACATCAACATGAACCTGAAATAACCGTTATTCCTCCCGATAAGGAAAAGATTCGTCATCTATGGAAGGTGGCCCTTATTCTGCTGGTCGTGACGGTGTTTGAATTTATCATCGCGTTCTCCATACCCCACGAATACCGCACAATGCGTGTGGCCATTTTCGTGGTGCTGACGATCGTTAAGGCCGCATACATCGTGCTGGAATTTATGCACCTCAAACACGAGGTAAAAGTCCTTTTCTGGTCAATCATGATTCCGCTTGTGTTTGTCGTCTGGATGCTGGTGGCCTTTGTGTATGAAGGCATCAAAATGAGCGATATCAACTTCATCCGGTGGTGATTTGACATCAGTTCACATAAAGAGAAGGGCTGGGGCATAACCTTAGCCCTTTTTTTGTGTTCTATCTGTCGATGAGAAAAGGAGTCTTGTTTTTGGCGTTGGTTCTTCCCGCCCTCGTCTTTGTATTCTTAAAGCGATTTGGGCGGAATGAGTTTTCCGTACCGGTATTTCATGAGCAAGTTGCGGAGTGGACTGTGCCGGGATGTGCTGCTGGCTCGATACCGCTCCGGGTAACCGCCGGCCAAGATCAACGGCGCATTCGTGTAGTCACCACCCAGCCGATCTCAGCCATCGAACGCGATCTGAGCCTGCTGGCGCAAAATCTGGATAGCAATCTGTTCCGGATCATAGCAGCAGACAGAGACTCCGTTCGGTGCCACCTGCTGCTGCGCGACACCGATACAGAGGTGCTGCTGGATTCCGCCGGGAGGGTACGTGGATACTACCATGTAGGCTCTCGCGAGGAGACGGACCGCCTGATTCTGGAAATGAGAATTTTATTGAAACAATACTGATCATGCATGCAAAAGAACCCTACCGAAATCTTATAATCGTCCTGTCGGTCGCCATTCCCGTGGCCGTAGCCGTCCTGTTTAGAGTGAAAATTCCGGGCTTCGACCTAAGTTTTCTGCCTCCGGTTTACGCAGCGATAAATGGTGTTACTGCCTTGCTCCTTGTAGTGGCAGTCGTATTCATTAAACAGGGGCAGCGAGCACGGCACGAAATGACCATGAAAGTGGCGCTGGGGTGCTCTGCAGCTTTTCTGGTAATGTATGTGTTGTACCACATGACGAGTGAACCAACGCCCTATGGGGGAGAGGGTATTTTCCAAATTGTTTATTATGTCATTCTGATTTCGCACATCACCCTGTCTGTCGGCATCGTTCCCCTGGTACTCTTTACCTTTTCACGGGCATTGGCCGGCAATTTTGAGCGCCATCGCAAACTGGCTAAATTTACATTTCCGATATGGCTCTACGTGGCCGTTACCGGCGTGATTGTGTACCTGATGATACGACCATATTATGCGTAGCGTTTTAGTCTTTCTGGCTTTCTTTTTGTTACAGGGTGTTGCCTTCTCGCAGTGTGCCATGTGCCGTACTACGCTCGAGAACAACGTGAGCAATGGCAATCCGAGCATTGCCGCAGGGATTAATTTCGGGATTTTGTATCTCCTCGTTGCCCCTTACCTGGCGGTGGGAGCAATTGCTTATTTCTGGTTCCGGGCCAGCAGGCGCAATGCGCGGCTGGCTTAGTGCAGCTATTTCTTGTCGCTGTCCTGCCTGCCGGGAGGGGCGTTTGTTTGTTTCGCCCTGGTACAACCTCAGGCGTTTTGCTCTGATGCATGGGGAGTGCCCAACCTGTGGCGTACGGCTGGAACCAGAGCCGGGTTTTTATTTCGGGGCCATGTTTGTCAGCTATGCATTCTCGGTGGTCGTCACCATAGCAGTTATCGCTGTGATCTACCATATTTTTCGTCCCGCGTCCGATGCGGTCTACCTGATTGCCATCACTGCGGCCATTGTACTGTTGGCACCCCTCAACTACCGGTACTCGCGGGTAGTTTTTTTGTATGGATTCGGGGGTCTTCGGCCTCCCCGCTAACAACGCACGGATTTTGCTACTTTAGGGGATGCCTATGTTGAGGTTGGCGTTGCCGTTTTTGGTTGCTGCGGTGCTTGCGGGCGCGGGCCTCTGGCTGGAATACGGTTGGAACCGCAACCGCTTTGAAGAGCAACTTGTTGAACAGGTCAGTGCCCGGGTGACAGCCCGCGTACGGGCGGAACAACTGCGGATGGCATCATTCCAATGGAGTGTAGCTGGTTTGGCTCAAACCCGAAATACCTTTCTGCTTGTTGGTGACTCGCTACAGCTTTGGAGCGAGCATGATTTTCTT
>CANGUI010000213.1 GCA_947457025.1 Flammeovirgaceae bacterium
ATTCAGCCATTCGAATCCTGGGTGCCGTCCCATACCCGTCCATTTATCATCAGCGGGCCCTGCAGTGCGGAAACCGAGGAACAAATGGTAACCACAGCCAAACAGATTGCCGCCACCGGCAAAGCCCATGCGCTGCGCGCAGGCATCTGGAAGCCGCGCACGCGGCCGGGCCAATACGAGGGCGCAGGAGAGCCGGGCCTTGCGTGGCTGGTCACCGCCAAAAAAGAAACCGGTTTACCCATCACCACCGAGGTGGCCACGGCTGCCCACGTAGAGGCCTGTCTGAAAGCAGGCGTGGATATTCTGTGGGTAGGGGCGCGCACCACCGTCAACCCATTCTCCGTGCAGGAAGTTGCCGATGCCCTGAAGGGCGTGGATATCCCCGTGATGGTGAAGAACCCCGTCAACCCGGATCTTGAGTTGTGGATCGGTGCCCTTGAGCGGTTAAACAAAGCAGGCATCAGCAAACTCGCCGCCATTCACCGGGGCTTTTCATCGTTCGAGAAAGGGCCCTTCCGCAACGTGCCCATGTGGGACTTGGCCATTGAGCTGAAAACCCGGATACCCGGTTTACCCCTCATCTGCGACCCCAGCCACATTTCCGGCAACCGTGAGCTGATAGGCTTGATCGCCCAAATGGCCCTTGACCTCGTCATGAATGGCCTGATGATCGAAAGTCACTTGAATCCCGATGCCGCCTGGAGCGATGCCAAACAGCAGGTTACGCCGGCCGCGCTGGCGAAGATCATCAGCAGCCTCGTGGTGCGCACGGTTTCATCCGAAAGCAAAACATTCAAGGATACCCTCGGCGTGCTGCGCGAACAGATTGATCAGCTCGATGACGACATCCTCAGCAAGATGGCCGAGCGGATGAAAATTTCCGAAAAAATCGGACAGTATAAGCGCGATAACAATGTCACGATCCTACAGGTAAACCGCTGGGATGAAATCATCCATACCCGCATATCCATGGCAAAAGCCATGGGTCTGGATGAAGGCTTTACCCGTGACCTTCTGCGGTTGGTTCACCACGAGTCTATTCAGGTGCAAACAACGATTATGAATAAGGTGGAAGATCGGGTGTAGCAACCTGCTTTAAAACGTAACAGACAACAACTTAACTTCTCCCTTCCGCTTCACTTTCACGGGAATGGTCTGGCCTTTCTCAAACTTGCCAAGTGCATCCATGTAGTTGCTGATGTCTTTGATCGGGATGTCGCCCATTTGAATGATCAAATCACCAGCTTCGATGCCGGCTTTCTGTGCGGGTTTGCCTTCCGTAACACCATCCACCAATAAGCCCTCTTCATTAGCGGTGTAACTCGGCATCACTCCCATCGTCACCTTAAACGCCCGCGCGCTGCCCATGCTTTTACTTTTCGTTTTCAGAAAGGCCAGTTTGGGTTGTGCGTCCAATTCTTCGATGATGTTGAAGATGAGATTCAACACCAATACTTCTCCACCAATATTTATTTTTTCTACGTCATCGCCCGGCTTGTGGTAGTCGCTGTGCGAGCCGGTGAAGAAGTGCAGTACCGGTATGTCCTTCAGGTAAAATGAGGTGTGATCGCTCGGCCCCGTGCCCGATGAATCGGTTTTGATCGGCAACTCGGCTGACGACAATCGCTTCAGGAGCGGCTCCCACACGGGACTGGTGCCGCTGCCGCTTACAAAGAGTCCTTTCGCAGGCTCCAGCCGGCCAATCATATCCATGTTGAACATGTAGTTCGCCTTTGCCGGATCAAGCGTGGGATGTTCGGTAAAATATTTCGATCCGTACAGCCCCAGTTCTTCGCCGCTGAAACAGATGAACAGAAAGTTGTATCCCTCTTTTTTTTTGTTCGATGAAAAGTAGCGGGCCAGTTCGAGCACGCCGGCAACACCGCTGGCGTTGTCATCCGCACCATTGTGGATCTTGCCTTTCGGGTTGGCGTCCAGCGAATTGTTGTCATGGCCCAGCCCAAGGTGGTCATAGTGGGCGCCAATGATGATCGTGTGCTCGGCCCCGTTGTTCAGAAAGCCGATGATGTTTTCGGCTGTTCCGGTTTCGCCCGTACCGTGGGCGCCGCGCTTGAATTCAAAGGGTTGATCATACCCCTGCGTGCCCTTCGGCTCAAGTTTCAGCGCCCGGAATTGTTTTTCGATGTAGGCGTTCGCTTTGCGCTCGCCCTCTGTGCCCGTGCCACGGCCTTCCAGCTCATCGCTGGCCAGGTAGGTGATGTGGGCTTTGATTTTTTTAGCATCAATCGACTGACCAAAAACGATGCAGGTCGAAAGCGAAAGGCATGCAGTGAACAACAAGATCAATCTCATACGACTTTTTTTTCCGGTAAATCAATCGCTCATCCCGGCATAATCCGTTCCGTGGGGCCGCATTTCCCCAAGCCCAGCGCGGACCGGTAAGCGCCTGCAATTTAATTTTTATCTGCCAGATCAATGGCTTATTTTTGATTTACAGAAATAACGGATATGGCCGGGCCTAAAATTGTTCTTCTTACTGACTTTTCAAATCTTTCGCAGGTAGCTACACAGTTTGCTGTGAAGATGGCGGCAAATCTGGCGGCGCATTACACGGTACTGAACGTGGTACGCCTGGATGGCATCCCGAGGGCCAACCTCCGGCTCAGGCAGATTGAAAAAACGATCGTGCAGATCGCCGAGGAGGAGGGCGCCCGCCTCATCGAAAACATTAAACGTGAAATCAAAGGCAACTATACCATTGAATTCAAAGCCGTTCGCGGCCACACTGTTGCCGACACCGTAAAGCGGTACACCGATAAACATCCTACCAACATGGTGGTCATGGGTTCACGCGGGGCTTCCACCTTCAAGAAAGCGCGCCTGGGTGGTACTACCGTGTCGGTGATCGAAATCAGCCCCGTGCCCGTTCTGGCCATCCCCGGCCAGGCCGAGTACAAAGGACTTAAACACATTGTCTACGCCACCGATCTGCAGAACGTCAAAAAAGAACTCGACACGATTGTAGAATTTGCGCGGATATTCGATGCCAAAGTACACATGATCCACGTGGTGCCGGCACTGGATAAAAAAATTCAGGAACTGAAATTCAAGACTGATGAAGTGGTGGAGAAATACAACTATAAAGTTGATTTCAAAATCCTGATTGACGACGATGTGCCGGCTGCCATCGACCAATACATCCGCGAAACAAAAGTGGATTTACTCACCACATTCACGCACCAGCTCACCTTTCAGGATAAACTCTTTGCCCGCAGCGTTACCCGCAAACTTGCTTACCAGGGCAGCATTCCATTGCTTGCCGTCAGAAGGAAGCACTAAGTACGGGCGCCCTTCACCCACCTGTACAGGCGTGATGCTCCCCGGCTTCCCACGTTTACATGTCGAGAATGTATGCAAACATCAGCGGCGCCACAATCGTGGCATCGCTCTCCACGATGTATTTGGGCGTCTCGATGCTGAGTTTACCCCACGTGATTTTTTCGTTGGGCACCGCGCCGGAGTATGAGCCATACGACGTCGTGCTGTCGCTGATCTGGCAGAAGTAACTCCAGAACGGCACATTGTCGCGCTCCAGATCCTGGTGCAACATGGGCACCACGCAAATCGGAAAATCGCCTGCAATTCCACCGCCAATCTGGAAGAAGCCAATGCCTTCGGTGCCCGCCTCGCGCGTGTACCAGTCCGCCAGCCACACCATGTATTCAATCCCACTCTTCATCGTACTGGCCTTCAACTCGCCGGTCAGCACGTACGAAGCAAAGATGTTCCCCATGGTACTGTCCTCCCAGCCCGGCACCACCATTGGCAGGTTCTTTTCAGCTGCCGCAATCATCCACGAGTTTTTCGGGTCGATCTCGTAGTATTGTTTCAGTTCGCCACTGTTCAAAATCCGGAACATGAATTCATGCGGAAATAACCGCTCGCCTTTGTCCTCGGCACTCTTCCACACATTGTACAAATGCTTTTGCAGCCTGCGGAACGCTTCTTCCTCCGGAATGCAGGTGTCCGTTACGCGGTTCAGGTGGTTGCCCAGCAACTCCCACTCCTGCTGCGGCGTCAGGTCGCGATAGTTGGGAATCCGGCGGTAATGGTTGTGCGCTACCAGGTTCATAATGTCCTCTTCCAGATTCGCACCCGTGCACGAAATGACATGCAATTTATTTTGGCGGATCATCTCCGCCAGGCTGATGCCCAACTCGCCTGTGCTCATCGCACCCGCCAGCGTCACCATCATCTTCTTGCCTTCGGCAAGGTGTTTTTTGTAGCCTTTGGCCGCATCCACCAACGCGGCCGCGTTAAAGTGCAGGAAATTCTTTTCAATGAATGCGGAAATCGGGCGGTTGGTGCTCATGGTCGGTAAATTTTGCCCGCGAAAATACAAAATGCCGGCCAGTTGAAAAGGCTGGATTTGGGCGGCTCCCCGCCCCAATTGCCCCGGGCGGGGCCACGCTTTCCGCTTCAACTCCGCGCCCGCGCCCGAATCCACCCCTGGCGGGGTTTCCGCTGCAATCGTTGCCGCAAAGACCCCCCTCCTCCGGAGACGTTCCTGGGGTGAG
>CANGUI010000214.1 GCA_947457025.1 Flammeovirgaceae bacterium
CAGATTGTTTTTCCGGAGGGAGCCGTGCCGCCGCGTGCGGGGTTTTTCTTCGTGAACAACGGAACGGTGACGCTGACCGTGGAAAAAGGAGCCGACATCCGCATGGGCGGTAACCCTATTTCAAAAGCGGTGATCTTTCATCCCGACTCGGCCCGCAACCCCCAGCTTGAAATGGGCTCCCTGCGCTGGAACGTCATCAAACGCGATGATAAACTCGGCATTCGCCTCCGCGATCTGGAGCATGATGCGCTGAAAAATTTTCAGGGCATACCCCGCTTTGCGGTAGACCCGGCCTGGAACCTGCCTGCACGCTTCGAGAAATACGATTCGCTGAGAACCATCGCCATCACCAATATCATCGGACAAACCACCGAGCAAAGATCACCCGGAGCCGTGCTCTTTCACTACGAGGGCCGCGAATACCGTCTGGATGTATTGGATGGGCGCGATGCATATTTTATCGTCTTTGCTGATGCCACCACCGGCAAGACCACGTATGGGGGTGGACGCTTCATCGATGTGAAAAAACCGGATGCCACCGGCGCAACGACTATCGACTTTAACAAAGCGTACAATCCTCCTTGTGTATTTTCACCCTATGCCACCTGCCCTCTTCCGCCAAAGCATAACGTACTACCGGTGAGTGTTGCCGCAGGAGAGTTGAATTACGGAGAACAACACTAAACCGCAGCCGGTATAACATGTCCGTCATCTTGCACTTGGTGAAAAAATTCGGGCACTAATAAGAATGATCGCGACACCGCCGGGGTCATAGACATGAATTTCCGTTTTTCCGGCGCATCAGCCGCATAACGACTTCGGCTGTAATGCTACGGGCCAGACAAATCAGCTAATAGAAAAGTCAGACGCGATTGTCATAAGCTGTAGGTCGCTACCTGCTTTCACCAACACGTTAAGGGCATGGATATTCCCGGTACATATATACCCAGATCACGTCCCGCCAACCATCTGGCGCAAGTCTTCCGCATGCGCGAGAGCACGGGTGAGACTTTTGACAAGCTGTCCGTAATTACCAACAAAATGAGCTTTCCTGAGTTTCCAACTACTGCTTTCCGGTAAATCTATTGTTTTCGGTTGTACCGATAAATTTTTCGGCGAGCGCAATCTTTGAAAAATATTTTTGAAAGCAGGCTTATCATATCAGAATCATTAGCCGATTGTAGTTTTCTCGCCGGGATTTGCGAAATGCTTTTTGTTGAACTTTTTCATGAGTTTGTGGTCATTTTGGCCTGTGGGCGGTGCTCTCACCGGCTACAGCATCTTCATCGGGGCGTCACATCATGCGTGATTAAGCCCAACAAGTCTGCGGTCATTTCATAAAATCGGCCCATAACGTACTTGTACGCTTCAGACAATTCGCATAAAACCATCTTTACGGGGATGTTGTGCATGTAGTCAGGTTTTTTTGACGGGCCACCTTGTGATTACACATGGTCGCCTGATAAGGCCACCTCTTCCAAAAATGATCAATCCGCTTGCACGGCGTGCTTGCGTTCTGCTCCAGTTTCTGTATTGCAGCGGCTATCCACCTGAACTTAATCCGCTGCGCTGTGAACTTCAAGAAAATTTGCTCAGTACTTTTTGTTTACCCTCAGATCTTACGTACGCCACATAACGTGTTTTTGGTTTGATATGATAACAAACTGTAACATCAAATCCGTTTTTCATTGAACCTGAAATGAGGCTGCCTACTAACAGATCGTTTTGTTCATCAGGCAACAGCATCGGTTACCAGTCGAGGCAAGATGTTGTGAAAAACCCGCCACGTGAAGCTTACACCAAGCTAAGACAGAAAGATGGCCGCAGGCAGGAAAATGGTCGGTAAAAATACCAATCACAGGCTAAACGTATTCTCTGTTTTTTCACGGATCGCCATGTCGATTGCTTTTATTGGTCTGTTTGGGTTCGTGTCGTTCCTGGCGACGGCAAAGACGAAGGAGATCGGGCTACGGAACGTTCTCAGGAATACCGTTTGGTATTCCATGACGCAGCTGTCGCGGGAGTTTATGATTCTGGTGTTGCCGGCAAATGCTGTCGCCTTACCGTTGGTTTTGTTCTTTGTCTGCAGGTAGCTGGAAAAAATTGCCTACCGTAGGGAGGTGTGCCCCAATTCATGGTAGTAACGGTTTTGATTGCGGTGGTGACGATCAGCTTTCAAATCCTGCAAGCAGCACGGAGTAATCCGTAGACTGTCTGGCGGATTGAATAACGAATTTCACGGATTACCGCTGGTTGCTTACGCTGGTGCAGCCCCTGTATCAAATCCTGTTGCAGAGTCCATTGCAGCCTTATAGCGTTTTCATTCGAATTTGGCTGTATCTTGCAGCACCAAACGCCACGAGCTCAGGCGCACATGAAGCACGTAAAAAAACAACATCTGCCCTCCAAGATTTGTCCGACATGCCAGCGGCCGTTTACGTGGCGAAAAAAATGGGAGCGCGACTGGCACCATGTTGTGTATTGCAGCGATCGCTGCCGCCGGCATAAGCAGAATCCTCAAGCTGCCTCAACCGGGCATTAGCCGCCCGCCACGCGGCCCTCTACCCCGCCTCGGGCTGCTTGTACGTGGATCAATACGTGTGGGAGCAGTTTTCGTGCAGGTTGTGCTCATGGCTGAATACCGCCTCTGTATTTTCGGGTGAAGAAACTGCCCACCGTTGCAGCAGCTGTAACCCCTCCTGGCGCGGGTAACCGTTAGAAACTTAAGGAAAGGTCCAACTGAAACCGCATATTCTGTCTCACAGTGGGAAGTGTGTAGTGCCCCCACCGGTAGAAAGCACCGAAGCCTAAGCCGAGAAAAGCTACGTTGACGTAATTCATGCGCAGGAGGTTGTTGGCACCAATGCCGGACTCAAAATAGCCTTTTGCGAAATCATGTGCTGCTATGAAGCGGTGGCCGTCGCGGTTGTTGCGGTTGCCAAATCGGCCCCAGCCTGCTCCCTGCCAGAGGATGAGTTCAGGCCGTGAGTACCGCGTTTGGTAGAGCCAGCCGAAGTTATGTTTCAGGAATCCGGCGGTATATTGATCGCTCACAAACTCATAGATGCCCATGGTTTGGAACGTGTAGGTAACCCAGATACCCGTTTCGCGGTTGCCCGGCCCAAAGAACTGCTTTTGAAGGGGAGCCACTCCCGAAACGTAGCCACCTACGAGCGATATTTGTGTGGTTCCGAGCCGGCGGTGACGCCATGTATCTGTAAAGAAGGCTTCATAGCGCATGTAAGAAAACGGACTGTCCCACACGCCACCTATACCCCGCGATACAAGGGCAGTAAACAGCGGTTGTTCGAAACCCACAAGTGCCTTGCGGCCTCCCAGCCGCATTTCGCGGAGGCGATGAATGTACGTGATTTCACCTGTAGCTTCGGTGATGCGAAAGGAGGTGAATGGTTCGTTGTTGTGCACAAAGGCATAGTCAAACTGAGGCGTAACGTACTGGTAGTTGAAACCGGCCCGCACCCGCCACGAAGCGGTGGGCTTCCAGGAGGTGCGGATGCGGAGTTCTTCCACACGATCAAAGCGACTGGCTACCAGTTGGCGAAAGGAATAGGTGTTGAGCGACCGGTAGCCGTCAAAGAATTGAGAAACACCGGGCTCAAACAAATCCTGAAAGTAGGCAACCTGGAGCGTCCAATCGCGGCGGCGTAGCAGCTGGAACATGAGATCACCGCCCCACTTCCACTGCCGGTCGCGGAAGCCGTATCCGCCAAAAGCACCGAACGAAACCCACTGTGAAAAGGAGTCGTTGGTGCGCCAACCGGCGCCCAGGCGCACTCCCTCGAATCGGTTGAGGCGAAGTACGCGATTCAGTTGCCAGTCGATTTTACCGGTTGGGTACACGCCCGCAAAGAGGCCATCGGCCAGCCGGTCTATCACTCCGAAAAATTTGAATTTACCAGCGACGGAATCCAGCCATTGGTAGGTACGCTTTTCGAGGCTGTCGGGCGCCTCGGCCCGGTATTGGCTGAGCAGTGTGGTGTCGCGCGAGCTGCCAAGGTCAACCTGAACATCGCCAAACACGGACCGATCTACTGGCACATTGATGCGCACGTCCTGCAGGTAACTGCGGGCGTCTGCTGCGATGTATAGGGTGCCGACCCGGTTTTCCTTGAAATATAAATTGGTGTTGAGCTGTAACGGAAACCAGTAGCCGTTTTTCTGCTCATAGTTTTGCTGGATGCGGAAATCGATTTTTGCGAATGGGTCAACCGAGCGGGCGATTACATGTTTGATGGCCCAACCGTTGCGGCTGATCGCCAGCTGGCCTTCGAGCTGGCCGAAGTTTGCATTACCGAGTGGCGTAAAGGTGACGGTGAACACAGAATCACCCTCAAAAAAAGTTGTGTCCGTCAGCGTAAAGTCGTAGACCTTTTCGCTGCCGCGTGTGAGCGGACTGAGGTGGGCTTTTCCGAGCAGTACAATCCAGTCGTCATAGAATCCAAGTGGTTGATAGTCGTTGGGCAGAGCAGCCAGCAGGGCGGTGTTAAAACCCGAGACTTTATAGTCGAGAAGGCG
>CANGUI010000215.1 GCA_947457025.1 Flammeovirgaceae bacterium
CTTGACAATCCGACCGTCTTCCATGGTAATGATGCGATGTGTTCGGGCCGCAAACCCCGGATCGTGCGTAACGATCAGCAACGTCTGCCGATGCACTTCGGCCAGTTCCTGAAAAATGGAAAAGACAACTTCACTATTTTTTTTATCGAGGTTGCCCGTAGGTTCATCACCCATGATGATAGCCGGGTCATTGATGAGCGCCCGCGCTATAGCTACCCGCTGCTTTTCACCGCCTGACAGCTGATTGGCCCGTTTGGCCGCCAGATGATCGATGTGTAACTGCTGCAAGCGCATCATGGCCCTCTCGCGTACATCCGGGGGCGAATACTTCTTCAATTTCAGGCCCGGTAACATCACGTTCTCGAGTACCGAAAACTCGTTCAGCAGGTAGTGGAACTGGAAAACAAACCCGATTTTTTCATTGCGTACCTTTGCCAGCTCCCGTTCAGATTTGCGGACCATTGACAGCCCATCGATCCACAGTTCACCCTGGTAGTCGGTATCCATTGTAGAAAGTACGTAGAGCAGCGTTGACTTGCCGCAGCCAGACTTGCCAACGATGGAAACGAATTCGCCCCGGTGCACCAGAAACGAGACATCGGTCAATACAGCAATCTCAACCGGGTCTGTGAACTTCTTGCTGATGTGCTTCGCTTCCAGTACGGGCTCCATGGTATTACTTGCCGCGGATGATTACCACGGGATCGATCCGGCTTGCCTTAAGCGCCGGGAATAAACCGGCGCAGTATGTAGTAATAAGCGAAAACGTGATGCCCACCAGATAGTACATGGGGTTGTAATTGACCGGATACGTGTCGATGGTTGGTAAGGCTTCCGTTATAAAGGGCACCTGATCGATGAAAGCCGACAACAAAAAACCAACAAGCAAACCCGTGAGGCCACCGAACACGCCAATGGAAAGGGCGATTACCATAAAAATCAGCCGAACATCGCTGCCCGAAAAGCCAGTTGCCTTTAGGATGGCGATCGAGTCCATTTTTTCATAGATCATCATATTGAGGATGTTGTAGATGCCAAAGCCGGCTACCACGAGAAGTGTGATCCCCACGGCGTAGGCGATAAGGGTGCGCACAAACGTGCCGGTTTCAAACTGTGCATTAGCGGTTTGAATATCTACCGCATCGGTCTGATAAACCTGGCGATATTCCACCGCGAGAGCCGGAGCCTGTGCCACGTCTAAGGTCTTTACGCCAATTTCTGTGATGTAGCCCCGGGGCTGACCGAGGATTTTCTGAACCGTTTCAAGCGAAGCAAAACTCTGAGTCTTATCGAAATCCTGTAAGCCGGACTGATAGAAACCTGCCACTTTGAGTTGGAATCGTTCGCCCTGCTGGTTGATAATCTGCACAACATCGCCTATCTGCATCAGGAGCTTTTGTGCGAGAGGTTTCCCCAGTATGATTGTATTCGCACGATTTTTCAGTTCTTCGTAATCCCCTTTCACTACATAATCACCAAACGTAAACAGCGCTGCTTCTGCTTCCACATCAATACCGTTTACCACGCCGGTAATATCTACGTTTCCGGAACTGAAAAACGCCTGGGCGGAAATTTTTGGCGAGACACCGGCTACCCGTGGATCTTGCTTCAGGGAGCGAATAATGGCGGCACTGTTCAGTATTTCGGCCCGTGCCACCGCCGCCTTCACGGAGTGAACAAAGTGATGCATGTGCTTGAATTCGGGCAGCCGTTCAATGGGCTGCTGACGAGAGGGCTGGATTTCATGGTACAATCGCACATGTGCTGTACGGTTGAGGATTAGTCCATCCAGCAGGTTGTTCAGGCCAGTCATAAAACTGAGCAGCGTGATGAACATCGCGATTGAAAAGGTAACACCAATGGCCGCAACAAGTGTTTGCTTAAAACGTGCCAGCAACAGCGATTTCGCGATCTCGATTACCAGAGGCAACTTCACCGCGCGGGCTTTTGGATAACCTCATCTTTTTTCAGTCCGGCCAGGATCTCAACCCGTTGGTAGTCCTTCAGTCCGGTTTGAACCGTACGTATCTTTCCGGATTCGAGTACAACGGAGGTGTCGTTCAACAGGAAGTTCACCGGAATGGTGAGCGCCTCTTGTTTGAATGAGAGGAAGATATTGGCTTCGGCTGTGAGGTTGGGAAAAAGCAGTGCCGGCGGTTGAGAGAAAGAAGCTTCCACCGTGAACAACTTTGACCGCTCATTCATGATAGGATTAATCCGATCTACCACGCCCTCCCACACCCGCTGGGGATAGCTGCTGAGGGTGATGGCGACGCGCTGTCCGGGTTTTACCCGCGCGATGTCAGTCTCATCAATGGCGAGCTCAAGGTAGAATTGAGTTGCATCACCGATTACGGCCACGGGCATTTGCGGGGTTACCAACTCCCCCACTTGCTTTCGCATATCGTACACGCGCCCATCAATTTTTGAAGTAATGGTAAAGTCAGCTAACTGCTGGGTGGCAATGTCGGCCGCAAGACGACTCTGCTCGGCGGAGAGGCCGATCTGCCGTTGCAACTCGCGCAGGCGGGCCGCGGCGGCGAGGTAGCTGGTTGATGAGTTTTCAAAGGCGAGCTGCCGTTGCTCCCAATCGACTATGGACCCAACGTGCTGATCGAAGAGATTTTTTTGCCGTACCATCAGCAGAGAGTCGTTGGAAGCTTTCGCACGTGCCATCTGCACGGTGGCCCGCAGTTCATGTAGCCGATCAAGATTCTGATTAACAGCAGCAAACCGGGCAGCGAGCCGGGCATTTTCAGCCGAGAGTAGCGCCGTAGTGTTTTTCAGGCGGATGATGGGTTGGCCTTTCTTGACAGTCATTCCCTGTGAGACGAATATCTCTTCTACCGTGCCTGTGACCATCGCGTATACTTCATACTGCTCGCGACTCTTGACAACTCCGGAGGCGTAAACGGATTCCGTTATGCCTTGCACAGTTGGGCGGATCGTTTCCGGACTTTTCCCGCATCCGGCCGCCATGCCTGCAAGCAGCGCACAGATAGCCAGCGAACACGCACTCCGAAAACAGCAGCACGAAGATTTCATGGCAGAAAGTTATGGGGTCTGCGTGAAGAAACCACGGCGAACCCCTAAAAATGATCAGATCATCATCCGTTTTGTCAACGTCTGTCGATCAGGCCATCGCACGCAGCGCCGCCACAAACTGATCCAATTCTGCCGGTGTGGTGTAGATATTCGGGGTGATGCGGCACCCCTGTACCCCGGCCCCGTCAATGGCGACTGTCCAGATCTTATACTTTTCCAACAACATTTTTGCCATATCCGCAGGCTTCATATTCCGGACACCCACGTTGGCAATACCGCAGGCCCGGGTCGGGTCTTCCGGGGTATTGACCACCATTTGTTTCTCGCGCCGGACGCGGCTGGTCCAATAGGTTTGCAGGTACCGGAGGCGTGCCTCCTTTCGCTCGGCTCCCAGAGCTTCGTAGTAATCGATGGCATTCAGGATAGTCAGATCAGTGGCCACCGGGTGTGTACCCGTGTGGGCCAGGTGGGTGATATCATCTTTGAGATTCCAGTCAGCCATCAGCGCCCAGAGGCCGGCTTGCTTTTCCTTTCGCACGTAGAGCAGGCCGGCACCAAGCGGTGCGCTGAGCCACTTGTGGAGACTTGCTCCATAGTAGTCGCACCCCAACTCGGGTAGCGAAAAACGGATGTGGGCAAACGAGTGAGCGCCATCGACCAATACCTCTACGCCGAGCGTGTGGGCCATATCGCAAATCTTCCGGATGGGAAGAATCTGACCCGTGATGTTCACCATGTGGCTGACCAACAACAGCCGTGTGCGGGGCGTAATGGCGCCCCGATAGAGATCAACAATTTCATCGCCAGACACCGGCAGGTTCGGCACGGAAACAACCTTGCGGACAATGCCGTAGCGTTTCTCCATCAGTTTGAACATGTTCACAATTGATCCGTAGTCCTGTTCGGCCATGATCGCTTCATCCCCGGCTTGCGAGTGGATGCCGTTGATCACCGTGTCGAGGGACTCGGTTGTGTTGCGTGTGAGGGCCAACTCGTCTGGCGCGCAGCCGCCCAAAATTGCGAGTCGCTCAATCACTTTCTTTTTGTTGTCCGCCTGAACGGTACGCATGTAGTACGACCCTTCCAGGTTGACGGTACGGATGTGCCGCAGGTAAGATTCAAGAGTCGCCTCCGGAATAAAGCAGTAATAGCCGTTTTCGAGATTGATATAGTCGGGCTTCAATCGGTAGCCACCGCGCACACCTTGCCAGAATACCTCGTCACTGGCCAGCTCTTCTGGTGTTTTACCGCTATGCCGGGCAACCCAGGTTGCCAGTGATTGTTGGGCAGCCAATCCGCTCAGCCCAAGCAGAGCAGCCTTTTTCAGAAACATCCTCTTGTTCATCGGAACAAGGTATTAAACCCGGAATTGTCATTAGAAAGTAAAACTCAAGGGTGTAGTAAATGAATTTACATTCATCCAGAGTCCTGTAAACCATTCCCTTCGTTTCATGGCCAACGATAGTTTAAGGATTCTTTGATTTC
>CANGUI010000216.1 GCA_947457025.1 Flammeovirgaceae bacterium
CAACACAATGCAATTCACCACAATCAGCGGAATAAACAATCCCAACTGCTCAAAGAGAGCAGGTGTATAGGCTTCCATCAGCAGTTGCACCACCGTTACAAAAGCAGCGATGATCACGATGAAGGAGGGGATGCGGACCTTATCAGGTATCACATTCTTCACCAGCGAGATTACAAGGTTTGACATCACCAACACAAACAACGTGGCCAGTCCCATGCCAATGGCATTCGTGGCCGAAGAGGTAACGCCCAGCGTAGGGCAACAGCCCAGGAGCAACACGAGTACAGGGTTCTCGCGGACGAGGCCCTTCAGAAAATTCTCCTTTACACTAATGGTCTTTTCCATACTTCTGATAACTGTCACTTGCCAATTTTACCGCTTCACTAAATGCCCGTGAACTGATGGTGGCTCCCGAGATGGCATCGATCGTGCCGCCATCTTTTTTCACGCGCAAGTCGGTAGCTGCGGGATTGGCATTCAAAAATTGATGTAGAAATTTTTCACTGGTAATCTTGGAACCCAGCCCAGGGGTTTCTTTATGTTCAATCACCACGATGTTGCGTATCGTGCCCGCAGCGTCCAGGCCCACCATCAGCCAGATATCACCACTGTAGCCTTTCGATGATTTGGTTTTGATGGCCACACCCATAGATGTACCGCCTCTCTTTCCCGGAAAACACGCCAGGCTATCTCCACTGGCCGTGGGCAGGAAAAATTTCTCTTCCACAGGATTGTTATCATAGCCGCTCATGACCGACTCAATCGCCTTTAGTTGCGTGGCCAGGCGCGCTTGCGCAATCGGCTCTTTCGTCCACTGGTACACAAACCCAAGCGCCACGGCCGAGACCGCAGTAACGACTACCAGCGTGATGACCATGTTTGGGAATGTGGAAGGTTTGGGCATTTAGTTGTTAGTTGATAGTTGTTAGTTGCTAGTTGTTAGTTAATGGTTGTTAGTGCTCATGTATAGTTAGTACATCATTTTTTAAAGGTTACAGGTTGTGGTGATCGCTGGCGTACCAATAGCTAAAAACTAACAACCACCAACTATTTCTTCCGTCCATATCTCACCGGCTTCAAATACGTATTAATCAGCGGCACGAAAGCATTCATAATCAAAATCGCGAATGAGACACCTTCCGGATAGGCGCCAAACAACCGAATCAACACCGTGAGCACGCCACAGCCGATCGCAAACACGATCATACCTTTATGCGATACGGGTGACGTCACATAATCAGTCGCCATGAAAATCGCGCCCAGCATAACACCGCCTGTCAGCACATGAAACAAAGGCGAGGCAAATCGGGTCGGGTCGATGAACCAGAAGATGCCCGTCATCACAAACACGGTGGCGATCATGGTTACCGGAATGTGCCACGTGATGATTTTTCGATACAGCATGTACCCCAATCCAATCAACAAGGCAAAGGCCGACATCTCGCCCAGCGATCCGCCCTGAAAGCCAAAAAAGAAATCGGTGTACGAGGGCATTTGCTGCATGAGTGCCGGCACGGTTTCCCCGGCCCGCAAGCCATCTTTGAGGATACCCAGTGGCGTTGCACCCGTAGTTCCATCCAGCGACCAGGTAGCCACGGCCTGCGGCCAGCTCGTCATCTCGACCGGAAACGACAACAGCAAAAACACACGACCGACTAATGCGGGGTTAAACGGATTGTTGCCCAACCCACCAAAACTCATTTTGCCAATGCCCACCGACACCAAACTGCCGATGAGAATGATGTACCATGGCAAGTTACTGGGCACATTGAAGGCGAGTAACATACCGGTAATCACCGCGCTGCCGTCCGTGATAGTAGGCTCACGCTTTAATAGGAATTTACAAATGGCCCACTCGGCACCGGCACAAAATAAAATCGACAAACCGGTAACGTATACCGCGCCCAGTCCGAAGTTGTACACACTGACCAATAGCGCGGGCACCATGGCGATGATCACCCCGCGCATCACCTGCGGAATGGTCAATTCCGTGTGTATGTGGGGCGAGGGCGCAACGGTTAACAGCGACTGGCTCATTTCAATTTCTTCACTTTGGTTTTGCTCAGGCGGATGTAATCGAGAATGGGTCGATTGGAAGGACACACAAAAGAGCATGAGCCGCACTCAATACAATCAAGCACGTTTTCGCGTTTCGATTTTTCGGATTGCCCCGCTTTGCTTAACAGCAATAAGCGGTAAGGCTCCAATCCCATCGGGCACGCCTCAATGCACTTGCCACAGTGCACACAATTGTATTCTTCTGCGCGTTTGGTTTCCGCTTGCGCGATCATCAAAATACCGGATGTGCCTTTTGCCACCGGCACCTCCAAATCGGCAATGGCTTTGCCCATCATCGGCCCACCGGAAACTACTTTACCTGTACTTTCCGGTAACCCGCCTGCTGCGGTAATCAACTCGATAACAGGCGTGCCGATGCGCACCCAGAAGTTGGACGGCTGCTTCACATCTTTGCCGGTCACGGTTACCACGCGTTCGACCAACGGCTTATTTTTTTGCACCGCTTCGTAAATGGCGAACGTGGTGCCCACGTTGTGTACAATCACGCCCACATCCGCTGGCAAGCGACCAGAGGGCACTTCGCGATCCAGCACAGCCTGAATCAACTGCTTCTCCCCGCCTTGCGGGTATTGTACTTCCAATGGTTGTACTTCAATTTGTTTGTCCTCGCGCAGCCATTCGTCAAACAATTCAATCGCATCGTGCTTGTTGTCTTCGATGCCGATGATGGCACGCGATACGCCTAAGGCCCTCATTAAAATGCGAACACCCACAATAATCTCGCGTGGTTTCTCCAACATCAGGCGGTGATCGGCTGTGAGGTAGGGTTCGCATTCCACTCCATTAATGATGAGCGTATCAATGGTCTTGCCTTCCGGCACTTTGATCTTGGCATGCGAAGGAAAACCGGCACCGCCCATGCCCACCACGCCTGCTTCCATCACGCGTGCCACAATCTCGTCCCGCGAAAGGGAAATCTCCTCCACCAGTGTATCGGTTCGATCGATGGTCTCCAGCCAATCATCACCCTTTACGCGAATGTTCACGGCCAGGTGTTTGAAGCCCGAGCTGTCCATCACTTCTTCAATAATGCCGATACGGCCCGAACACGAAGCGTGGATATTGGACGAAATGAACCCTTCGTGTTGGGCAATCACCTGCCCGACTTTCACGGTGTCGCCACGCTGCACCACTACTTTCGCAGGAGCGCCAATGTGTTGAATGATCGGAATGGTTACCTGTTTGGGTAACGGCAACTGTGCCAGCGGTGCAGAAGCCGACAACTTGTTGTCCTGCGGATGCACGCCTCCGAGCCGGAAGGTTTTTAGTTCTTTATCGAAAGCGCGGTTTTTCATACCGTTGGTTCAGGATTATTGTTGGCTGTTGCTTGTGCTTTTTCCTCCTCGCGTTTCCTACGTTCGCGTTCCTCGCGCTTTTGACGGTGCTCGCTGGCCTGTTGTAGCTTCTCTGGTGAAAAATTCGTGGCGACAATGTTGCGCACATCGCATGTGTCGATGCACTCTGCACACAGTTTACACTTGTCTGGATCAATCGTGGCCAGGTTATGATCAATGGTGATTGCCTCGTAGCGACAAGCCTCTGCGCATTTGGCGCATCCGCTGCAGGCTACGGCACATTCCTTGCGTGCCGTGCTTCCCTTTTCCTCGTTCAGGCATGCCACATAAATGCGCTGGTTTTTCTTGCCTTTCGGCCACAATTCCAGAATATCTTTTGGGCATGATTTTACGCACGCATTGCAAGCGGTGCATTTGTCTTCGATGATCACCGGCAAGCCTGTCTTCTCGTCCATGTACATGGCTTCAAAGTCGCAGGCCACCACGCAGTCGCCCATGCCCAGGCAGCCGTAGGCGCAGCCCGTGTCGCCACTGTAAAGTTGTGCGGCAATGGCGCAACTGGGCGCTCCATCGTACACATTGGTTTTCTTGCGGTACTCAAACGAACCCGAGCAACGGACCACCGCGATGTATGGATCTTTCTCCACCGCTTTGACCCCCAGCACCTCCGCCACCTGTTTCATCACGGGGTTCCCCCCTACCGGGCAGTGGAGCGCACTCAAGTCGCCTGATTTTACCACCGCCTCTGCGAACGCGTGACAACCCGGCTGCCCACAACCCCCACAGTTGGTGTTGGGTAACACCGCCTCCACGCGTGCGATGCGTTCGTCTTCGGTTACCTGAAATTTTTTTGAGACGTAGTACAACACCACGGCAGCCAGCAATCCGATGCCGGTTAAACTCAAGACGGTATAGAGTACAGTAGCACTCATATCGGTCGCACCGAGAGGTGAATTTTATCTTTCTTTTTTTTCAGGGTGAGCGCAAGAACCACGTAATAGGGAATCAGAACGAGCAGCGCACTTACTCCAGCAACTCCTTCATGAACGCCTGCTGTCAGAGCCAGCAGCAGCCATGCAATCAGCAATAGCGATGGCCATCCATAGAACAAAGCGATGG
>CANGUI010000217.1 GCA_947457025.1 Flammeovirgaceae bacterium
CGCGCACCTCGGGTAATCCTCCCACCAGGCATTCGTAGCGGTCGATTTTCATGCGCTGGTTGTGGTAGCCCAGTATGATATTGCCCATGCCGGGTGCCACTCCGCAGTCGGTAACAATCGTTACGTTATTCTTTTTGGCCAGCGCATCCAGCAGAAACGGATCTTCGGGAAAGAAAGAAATGTCCACCATGTTTTTGCCGGCTTCGATCACCGTACGTACGGTTTCAAATCCCAAAAAACCGGGTACCGCCCCAACCACGAGATCAAAAGGTGCAATCAGTTTCGGGAGCACGTCCTTTTTCGAAAAATCCGCCTGCACAGTTTGCAGGCCGGCCTCTGCTGCCCGCGCCAGTGCATCGGCATTCAGGTCGGCACACGTAACATCAAAATCTTTGGCGAGATCGGTGGCCATCACCTGGCCCACCAGGCCGCCACCCAGTACTATTATTTTCTTCATAGGGAAAGTACCGCAAATCTGTAAAAAAAAGCAAACCCGCTTCGCCTACACCGCATTCGCCGGCACACTGCAGGTGGCAGATTTGGCGTATCTTTCGAAAAACAACGGCCATGTTCAATCCTGTTTCGCTGATTCGCAAAGCGTACACCTCGCGGCGCTACCTGTTCATCCTCAATTTTTTGCTCGGCCGGATGATCCCATTCAACCGACCGCACGGCTTCCGCATCACCGAACTGTCGCAATACCGCATCCGCACCATCATGCCGTACAAAACCCTCAACTTCAATCACATCCGCGGCCTGCACGCCTGTGGTCTGGCAACACTGTCTGAGTTTACCACCGGCTTGCTGCTACTCGCCAACCTGGGTTTTGATAAGTACCGCATCATCATGCAACGCCTTGAAATGGATTATCACTTTCAGGGAAAGATGGACGCCTTTGCCGAGTTCAACATCTCAGATGAATGGCTGCAACAAGAAATCGTCAGGCCGCTGGAAACACAGGATGCCATATTGGTGCCTTGCATTGTCAAGATCACGGATGCAGCCGGCAACCACCTCACCACAGGTAAAGTGTTCTGGCAGTTGAAGGACTGGAAAAAAGTAAAGACAAAACTGTAAACAATTGCAGAGGCCCGGACACCAATGCATCCGATTGCTACCAAATGTTTAACTTTCTGAACTAAAATTTGAGTCTATGCGCAAGATAGATCAGTTGTTGTCCGAGTACGGCGAAAGTCACCAGAATACGACTAACAAAGCGATTCATTGGATTTGCGTACCGCTGATTTTTTTGAGTGTGGTGGGGTTGGTAGCCTCTATTCCGGCTGGTGTGTTACATAACTTTTTCAGCGGGAACGCCTTCGCCAACTGGGCTACGGTGCTCCTGCTTGTTGTATTGATGTACTACGCGTCGCTGTCGCTCCCGCTGAGTGTCGGGATGTTGCTGTTCGGCTTCCTGTGCCTGTACGTGGTGGAGCTGTTGGCCGCCACCGGCTACCCATTGTGGGCGATTTCAATCGGCATATTCGTGGCCGCCTGGATCGGCCAATTCTACGGCCACAAGGTGGAAGGAAAAAAACCTTCCTTCCTTAAAGACGTGCAGTTTCTGTTAATCGGGCCTGCGTGGTTGATGCATTTTATCTATCGAAAGCTGGGCATACCCTATTAGCCTTTGGTTCGCTATTCGTTTCAACAACATGTACCACCAGACTACGAGCGGAGCTATCCGGTACCGCTCTACCAGGAGGCCCGCCACCGCGCGCTGACTGCCGCCGCCTGGACCAGCTTTTTTCTCGTGCGGGCAGATCTGAAAAAGATTTTTGCCGAAGTGCATTTCCTCATTTCCGGTGATCAGGCCCTCTCTCGGCCCGCTGCACCTTTTGGGGCGATCAGTTTTGATGGCACCCTGCCGCTGGCGGAACTGCAACGATTCATTCAGGCGATGGACCGTGCGCTTCAGGACTTGGCTTGCCGCACGATCACGTTGGTTCATCCACCCGCACCGTATCAGCAGCATGCGGATGTGATACTGGCTTTATTGCAGGATGCGGGCTACCGGCAAACCGCAACCGAACTGGCTGCACTTATCCCCGTAACAGAAGCGCCGTTCGACTCCCGGTTACATGCGTGGGAGAGCCGCAAACTCCGACAGGCAAAGCAAGCGGCGCTGCGCTGCGGGCGGATTTCGATCGATCAGGGGGCACAGGTGTACCGGTTCTTGCAGCGCTGCCGCGAGGAGCGCAGCCAGAAGCTCAGCATGACCGAAGAACAGATTCTCGAGCTCATTCGATGTTGCCCCGACGCCATCCGTTTGTACACGGCTGAGCAGGAGAACAGTCTGGCTGCCGCGGTTCTGGCGGTGCATGACCATCCGGACATTCTGTACACCTTCTATTACGGACATGCAGCTGCGCTCGATGAAATCAGCCCGGTGGTTCGGTTGATGGAGCATGTGTATGCCGACTGCGCGGCAAGCGGAATATCCCTCCTCAACCTGGGCACATCTACCGTGAACGGCGCCACGTACCTGCCGCTGCTGCAATTCAAATTACACCTCGGTGCGATCCCTGCCCGGAAGGTGACGGTCACCAAGACGATCGGCACATGATGCCGCGCGTAACCGTTGTCTGCGTTTGCTTTCAGCACAGCCGCTTCATCCGCGAAGCGCTCCAATCGGTAGCAGATCAAACTTATCCGGAAGTAGAACTGATCGTGGTGGACGATGGCAGCACGGATGGAAGTGCCGCCATCATCCGTGCCTGGGCGGCCAACCACCCGGGCGTGAAGCTGGTGTTGAAGCCGGAAAACCGCGGCTATTGTGCTGCCTTCAACAGCGGCAGGCGTTTGGGCACCGGAGATTTTTTCATCGATCTCGCAGGTGATGATATTTTGTTACCCAACCGGATTGCGAAGGGTATAGCTGCATTTACGGAAACCGGCAAGCCGGGTATCCAGTTCACCGATGCCTGCTACATCAGCGCGTCGGGCACCATCCTATCCACCCATTCGGATCGTTTCCCGTCAGGACAAGTGCCGCAGGGAAACGTATTTACAGAAGTTGTCCGACGTTATTTTATCTGCAGCCCCACCATGATGATGAGCCGGGCCGTACTGGAGCATCTCCAGGGCTACGATGAAACGCTGCAGTACGAAGATTTTGATCTGTGGGTGCGGGCCGCCCGGGTTTTCCCTTTTTATTACCTGCCTGACGTGCTGGTGAAGAAAAGGGTTTTGGCCGGTTCGCTGTCGGCACAGCAGTTTCGCGGTGAAGCAGAGCATAACCGCACGACCTATCGGGTGTGTGAAAAAGCTCTCGCGCTTGCAGAAACGCTGACCGAGAAAAATGCGGTGCGCTACCGCGTGCTGTATGAAGCCAGGCAGCGGGCCCGGAGTTTTCAATGGGCATGGGTGGCGCGCTACGCCCTACTCTGGCTGAGAACGTGGACTTAGCCGCTGCAGACAAGCGCGGACGGATCTCCTCCGAGGAGTACCCACCGGTACAAAAACTATCACGAGGGCCGCACCAATAACTTCGTTTGTTTCCCCGGCCCGCCCGGCACCCCGGACGCTGCGATTTCCGTACCTTCGGGATTATCCAGCATTCTTCTGCTAACTATGTCAACCCCGCCACCTCTTCCTGGAAATCCTTGGATGAACGTACCCCTGGCCGACTACGAGGCCCACATGTTGCATGCTTCCGCGGGACAACTCACCCGGACGAACCCGCACCTGCGCAACCCGCAACGCTCTATTTCCGACTGTCTTCGCCCGATACCATCCTGCAGTAGTTGGTGTACCGGCTTTTGCTGATGGTGCCCGCAGCCACAGCCAGCAGCACGGCGCAGCCCGGCTCATGCAGGTGCAGGCAGCGGGCGCCAAATTTGCACTGACTTCGCAACGCGCGCATTTCCATGAAATAGTCGGACAATTCCTGCGGCTCCATGTCGATCAATCCCCATTCTTTAATTCCCGGCGTATCGATCACAAAGGTGTTCGCATCCAAGGGGAACATTTCGGCATAGGTGGTGCTGTGAGTGCCCTTTTCGTGGAAGGCGGAGATTGCGCGTGTAGCTTGCCGGATGCCGGGATGAAGGCGGTTGAGTAACGTAGATTTTCCCACACCCGAGTGTCCGGCAATCAGCGTGATCTTGCCGGCCAGCAGGTTTTGTATGGGGTTCAACCCGGTTTCCTGAAGCAGGCATGCATCTACCACCGGAATGGAAAGTGGTTCATAGATGCGATGCAGTTCCTGCAAGGCGATCTGGTCATCCGCATCGAGCAGGTCCACTTTGTTCACCAGAATGATCTGTGGAATCCGGTATGCTTCTGCCGTAATCAAAAACCGGTCGATAAACCCCAACGAGGTGCGCGGCTTTTTCAGCGTAACCATCACCAGCGCCTGATCAATGTTGGCGGCGAGAACATGCGCATGGCCTTTTTTCTTTACCGACTGCCGCAGTACATGGTTGCGCCGCTCGTGAATCTCAGTGATGACATTCTCTCCCTCGCGGTCA
>CANGUI010000218.1 GCA_947457025.1 Flammeovirgaceae bacterium
AGTCGCGGTTTCTGCGGTTCACCAAATAGCCCAGGTTGCGGGCATCAATAAAAAGTATTTCACCCTTGCGTTGTATTTTATTTCTCCGCAAGAACCACAGGCAAGCGGGTATCTGGGTGTTGAGAAACAACTTGGTGGGTAGGTTTACCACACACTCCAACAAGTCGTTGTCAATAATGGCTTTTCGTATTTCATACTCGCCCCCGCTCTTGGTGGTGAGCGAGCCCTTGCTGAGTACAAAGCCGGCCAGTCCGTTTGGTGCCAGGTGATAGAGGAAGTGCTGTATCCACGCGTAGTTGGCATTGCCTGCCGGGGGCACGCCATATACCCAGCGGGCATCGGTCTTCAGCAAGTCGCCACTCCAGTCGCTGTCGTTAAAGGGCGGGTTGGCAATAATGAAATCGGCCTTCAGGTCTTTGTGGGCATCGTTCAGAAAGCTGCCCTCGTTGTTCCACTTTACGTTGCTGCTGTCAATGCCGCGTATGGCCAGGTTCATGCGGGCCAAGCGCCACGTGGTTTGGTTGCTCTCTTGTCCGTAGATGGAAATGTGATCAACCGGATTGAGACGCCCTCCGGCTCCCCCGAAGGGGGAGGGGCGGCCGGGTTTCTTTTTACGATAATAATCTTGATGGGCTTTGATGAATTTCTCGCTTTGCACAAACATGCCGCCACTGCCGCAGCAGGGGTCGAACACGCGGCCTTCGTAGGGTTCTAGCATCTCCACCAACAGTTTCACCACGCTGCCGGGTGTGTAGAACTGGCCGCCCTTCTTGCCTTCGGCCAGCGCAAACTCACCGAGGAAGTATTCGAACACACGGCCCAACACATCTTTGCTTTGCGATTCTTTGGTGCCCAACGTGGCGGTGCTGATCAGGTCCACCAATCCACCCAGGCTACCCTTGTCGAGTTTTTCTTGCGCAAATACTTTGGGTAACACGCCTTTCAACGTGGGGTTGTCTTTTTCAATGGCGTCCATGGCATCGTCTATGTCTTTGCCAATGGTGGGGAGTTTGGCCCGCCCTTGCAGCCAGGTCCAACGGGCGGAGGGCGGCACATAAAACACTTTCTCGGCTATGTACTCGTTGCGGTCTTCGGGGTTGGCGCCTTCATACTGGCCTTTGCCGTCCACCAGTTGTTGGTGGAGTTCTTCAAAGGCATCGGAGATGTATTTGAGAAAGATGAGACCGAGGGCCACGTGCTTGTACTCGGCCGCGTCCATGTTCTTGCGGAGCTTGTCGGCCGCTTTCCAGAGTTTCTTTTCGAGGGGTTCTTCTACTACTTCTTTTGCTTTTTTAGCCATCGGCTTTGCTAGACTATACGTGTTTGGAAAGATACATCAGAAATTGTTCCAGTAGATGCTGGGTGTTCCTTTTTTTGACCGGTTTGGCGTATACACTCCACCACTACGGGTGTTGGAACCGCCCTTCGCGAGATCATGCTCAATGGCAACTGAAAAAAGCAAACCCTAATCTGAGCGGGTAACGTGAAGCAGTCCGGGCGTCAACGCATGGCTGGAAAACCCCACGGCCGGTGTGGGGAGATCGGTAGCGAAGAATCCCCTGTTAGTAGGGCGGTGTGGCGATTGGGGGATCCTTCCCGCCTGTTTGGCGGGCAAGGGGCACGCGAAACGAGTGCCTCAGGATGTGGCTTCGAAAAGAGAGGGCGGGCAAGCGTCCTCGCTTCGCGGGGGTATTGTCACGCTGAGCCAGTCGAAGCGTGTATTGGGCAACGTCAGTCCTTGACCTCCCGATCGTTATCGGGCTGGCGAAACCGGCTTTGATGTTGGTCAGTCTTCGACTGTCCGATCGCTATCGGAGTCAGACTGACAAAAAAATATTCTTCAATAAGGGGTCCCGCCTGTTTGGCGGGCAAGCGTCCTCGTCTTTCATGCTTCAAGACTCGTTCCTCGCAATGACGGATAAGGTTATAAACTCACCCTACCCCCTGCCATGACGAGTAGATTTCGAACCGTTTTACTACCTTCACCGCACAGAATATCAAAAAACTAACGACCTCATGGAAGTGCCGCGTGATTTCAATGAAAACGACCTGATCGATTCCCCGCTGAGTCAGACCTACACCCGCAATGGCAAAACGGTGAGCATAGAAATCTTCCGCCTGCCCGGCACATCTTGGTCGATTCAGGTAGTGGATGAGCACGGTAACAGCACAGTGTGGGACGATGATTTCTCCACCGACAGCGCTGCTCTGGCTTGTGTATTGCACGAGCTGGGCCGTGATGGAATTGACGCATTCATTGGCTCGCCATCAAAAGGGTGACCAAAACGGAATCATGCCACCATCCCCTGCACAAACACTTCCATAAATTCCTTCATCTTGTTGATGATGCGTTCGCCAACTTCGCGCGCACGCAAAATGCTGGGGCGGTTGCCGAGGCACTTCAGCACATCATCCCGCAGGGGCTCCTGACCGCTGAAGATGTACGTGTCGATCAACGCTTTAAACTGTTCCTTGTCCAGTTGCTCATCATCACAGAGTTTCGCGAGGGCTAATACTTTCTGATCTTGCCAGTATTGTTCAAACTCTTCCTGAATACTGTCGGTATTTTCAATCCTGGGCAGGTTCTCTTCAATGAACTTTTCAATGAGTTCGCGCTTGCTGCGCAGCTGCACATCGCTGCCAAGCAAGTCCATGATGGCTTTCTTTTGTTGCTCACGTTCTGATTTTTTGGCTTGCTTGAGTTTTGCAAGCAACTTAATGATATAGGCAACATTGATAATATCCCGGTGGATGAGCTCCACCTCAAAGTCGATGTCGTTGAGGATGGAGGTCTTTTGCTTGGCGGTTTCGCGCTTTACCTTGGCATACAGATCGATGTACTTGGTCTGGTAATCCAGAAATGTCTCCTCGTCAATCCCGAGGGCGGCCCAACTGAAATCGGTATACGACTCCAGCACATTTTTGGCGCGCAGCAGGGCGCGAAAAGTCTGAATGAAAGCGGCCTCCTCTTCTTCACTGACTAAGTTATCTACGCTTTGAGGCGTAGGCACAAGCTTACGTAATTCCGCTAAGGCCTCATCGAAGCGTTTGGCGATGGCTTCAAACGGAGGCAGAATGATTTCTTCGATTGCCTCTTTGTTGGAAAAAAGCGTAATGGCCTTGTCGGTGGCATCCTTCAGGTTTCGAAAAGCCAGAATATTGCCTTGCGACTTTTTCTCGCCCAAAATGCGGTTCGTTCTGGAGTAGGACTGAATAAGGCCGTGGTGCCTCAGGTTTTTGTCAACATAGAGCGTGTTTACCTTCTTGGCATCGAAGCCGGTGAGGAACATGTTCACCACCAGCAGAATATCAAGCCGGTCTTTTTCGTCATTGAATGTCTCCTTCTCGCGCTCTTTCAGCCGCTTGCTGATGTCTTTAAAATAGCCCTCGAACAGTTTGTCGTCATCGGTGGAGAAGGCCGTGCCGTACAGGCTGTTGTAATCGCGGATAAACTCGTTCAGCTTATCGCGGCTGTGTTTCGATTTATAGTTCTCTTTTGCCTCGGCTGCCATGGCCAGTTCATCGCCCGGCAAATTGTCTTGTGCATCTTCATCGTCTTCGTTGGCACCATACGTAAAAATGGTGGCCACGCGCAGGTCGTGTTCGCCAGCTTCTTTCTTCTTTTTAAAGATTTCGTAGTACTTCACCAGCGTGTCGATGCTGCTGATGGCGAACAGTGCTGAAAACTCCCGGTTAAATGTTTTCTGATCGTGATAGGCAATGATGTAGTCCACGATTTTCGCGAGGCGCTTTTCGTCTGCATATACCTCGGGCCGGTCAATATCCTCTACCTCGATATCCATAAAGGTGTTGCCCTTCTGTTTGTATTTGCCGATGTACTCAATGCCAAAGCGCAGTACATTCTGATCGCGGATGGCATCGGTAATCACATACTTGTGCAGGCACCCGCCAAACAAATCTTTGGTGGTGCGCTTGCCATGTTCATTTTTCGTAGCGTTATCGGCAAAAATGGGCGTACCGGTGAACCCGAATAGCTGCGCCTTCTGAAAATAGTTGGTGATGCGCTCGTGTGTATCGCCAAACTGGCTGCGGTGGCACTCATCAAATATGAAAACCACCTTCTTATCGCGCAGGTGGGTGAGTTTATTCTCGAAATGGGCTTTGGATATGGCGTTGTTCAGTTTCTGAATGGTGGTGAGCACCAGCTTGGTATCGTCTGTGAGTTGCCGCACCAGCGAGGCGGTGTTGTTGGTTACGTCTACGCTGTCTTTCTTGAACGCGTTGAATTCGTTCATGGTCTGGTAATCCAGGTCTTTGCGGTCTACCACAAACACGACTTTGTACACCTCCGGCAAGTCCATGATGATCTGACTTGCCTTGAATGAGGTTAGTGTCTTGCCCGACCCGGTAGTATGCCAGATGTAGCCGTTGCTGTTGCTGGTTTTCACCTGGTTAATGATGGCTTCCACCGCATAGTATTGGTAGGGCCGCAGGATCA
>CANGUI010000219.1 GCA_947457025.1 Flammeovirgaceae bacterium
CTCCCGGTCTTGCGGAAAATCGATATTAATTCCCACATACACATCGCCCCGGAGACTTCCCTTCTGCCATAGGTTAACAGTGAAATGAGTTCGTGTTGCGCCCGGGAAAATGGGCCAGAGAATATCTGTTTCAAGGGCATATTTTCCTCCCTTTTTTGAACTATTCTGGGCAAAACCGACAGACGTCAGCGCCCCAAGAAAACTAAAAATGAGAATCAATTTTTTCATGGTTTCAATGGTTTTGTACATGTTGATGATGCAAAGATTGCCCCCCATCAACGTGTTTTCCGTTGATCAAAGTCAATAACCAACAAGAGACACTTATTTTCTCGCCCTGATGCGGCTGAGTGACTCGGGCTTAATCCCTAAATATGAGGCCACCATATACTGCGGTATGGCATTTAACAATTTGGAATTTCGCCTGACCAAATCATCATACCGCTCTTTCGGAGAATCAAACAAAAAGGAATCAAGCCGGTTCGCAACACCCAGGTAGAGGTTCTCGGCAAAAAATCTACCCAGGCGTTCCAGATTTCTGTGCTTGTCATACAGTGCCAGCAGGTCTTTCTTTTCGATCATAAAAATTACCGAATCCTGCATCGCTTCGATGTAATGCCGCGAGGGAAACCCCGTCAAAAAACTACGGTAATTGGAGAAGAAATCTCCCGAAAAAAAGAAAGCCGTTACCTTTTCTTCGCCTCCTTCCGTAGTATAGAACCTGAACATTCCATTTCCGATAAACGCCAGAAAATTACAGACCTGCCCTTCCTTCAGGAGGAACGACTTCCTGGTTACCGTTTCCTTCCGTAAGCATTTTTCGAAATCTGCCCACTCGGCATCCGAGAGCTTCACCAAACCATTCAAATATGTTTTTATCGCATCCATTGATTCCAACCACTTTTTTTACCCGGCGCTAAAATGCCGAAATTAGACAAATCTTTCCAATTCAATGCAGACCTCCCCGATGGTTATTCCAGCTCGCATTTTATAGAGTAGACGTCCATGATGGCTATCGCTACCGCTAACACAATACTCCAGCTCAGCCAGCAGAATTCTAGTTCCGCAAATACATGGCCTCCACCTCGCAATTAATCCTGCTGATTACCGAAACGTTTTAGTAACTCCCGCGGGTTTTCGCAACGGTAAAACAATCTAAGGAAGGATGGAAGGAAAGAAAGTCGGCACAAATGTATGATCTGGATTCATCCACCATGCTCAAAAAAAGCTTGATCAGGAATAGGTATCTAAATAGAGCAAGGGAAATTCTTATTCAGCAATTCCGAATTCGCAGGTAAAGTGCGAGTCGTATCATGTGATATCGGATAAAATGCGGATGTCCGGTTCACGCATAGCGAATCAGGCACCCCCATCCATGTAATCGTTCTTTGTAAGCATTACTCATGAAACGAATTGCAAACAAATGCGAAACCCAAATCGATATCTTGGTAGGGCGACTCACTGTCGCAGCCAAAGTACATCCGGAAAAAGAGAATTGGGTGGGGAAATTTCATGCCAGGAGCAATTGCAGCAAATCGCCGTTTTGATTGCAGATGCTTTTTTTTACCAACGTCAACCAAATAAGCGGCATAAACGTCCGCCAGGTATTCATGATCGCATGACCTTTGGAATGGGGTCACTACACGGAGGTCTGATTCGCCCTGAAATGATCCTACCGCACATAGTATTCGAATACGCGCCGGCACCCTCCTGCCTATACCCATTCCTCCCGCAAGCCTCGCCTGTTTCACATGCTGCTTGCGCTTTAAACATCCGCACAGCCACCAACTGAGCCGCTAAGCGTTTGCTCACACACGAACCAATCATAAAGGAGGAAATCTCAGCACCCGTACCTACTCGTCAAACTGCACGGTAATGCTGCGAGCAATGCCGATGCGTACGCCATACGTTAGGTAGCGGCCATCCCGGAAAGCGGCAGCGGCCTCCAGGCGAAACAGCCGCAGGATGCCGTCCAGGGCATAGCCGACCTCGGTGTAATGCCGCGAGGCGGAAGTGCCGAGATAATTCACAAAAACATTTTCGGTAATCCCCATCAGGCGCACTTTCGGAATGCGGCTAACCAGCAACTTCCGGAAGTGGTAGTGGGCGTTCGTAATCAGGTATTCGCGTGTGGTGCTGAACTGGTAGTAGTCAAGCAGCCGGAAGCTGCCGATGGGATCGGTGGTAACAAACGGGGTGCGGTTGCCGAGGAAGTGTTTGTAGTCCATGAAGTACATCGACCGGTTGTTGAGGAAGGCGCCCGCACGTACGGCAATGTCGAGCGAGCCGCGGATGCCCACGTTGAGGCGGTGGCGCACGCCGGCCTCAATCTGGTCGAAGTCCACATCGCTGCCCAGCACGGTGGCGAAGCCCTTGCGATAATCGAGCGAGAACAGGGGCGCAGAACTCTCGATACGCTCGCGGTTGCCGTTGCGGATGCGGTACTTCAGCCACGGGCGCGCGTCCACACCCACCGAGCCGACAAAACCTTCGTGGGGCTCAAAGCCGGTATCCGCCAGCTCGTCATTCAGCGGCGCGTTGGGTGTATACTGATCGCGGTTGCGGGCAAAGAGGGTGTACGCATTTTGGTTTGTCAGCGCGTAGCGCCGGTTCCACATCCACTGGCTGCGTACCGTGTATTTGTCGGACACGCGGTGGCGGTAGCGCGCCTGCACAAAGTCGTGCTCGTACAGCTTCATCAGGTTATCGCCCAGCAGTAGGGTGGTGAGGGTGTTCACGATGGGCAAAATGGGTTCATCACTGTTGAACTGCTTCACGTAGCGGCCGCCGTCCAGGGTGATGCGGTAGTCGTTCGCGCGGAACTCCGTACGCAGAAAGCCGCTGAGGCGCTCACGCGCAAAGGCATAGCGCAGCACGGGGCTGACTTCAAGACGGTAGTTTTCGCGCTCCTTGCCCGCGGAATCTTTGAGTACCCACCGCTTGTAAAAGCTGGTGCGTTGAATGAGGTTAATGCCCTCCACCGTGTTGAACCCGCCCAGCAGACTGTAAAGCCGAAGGCTGGCAGTTTCGGTAAGCTTGTACGAGTCGCCCGACAGAAGATCCCACGGCTGAAATCCCGCCCGGTTTTTCCTGTTTTTGTTTTCGAGTGTGTCGCCCTTGGCCTTTTTCTTTTCCACCTGTGCCAGGCTGTCTTCCGTGGCGTAGCCACGCGCCTCCTCCCGGGTGAGGGGCGTGGGACGCATGTCCAACCAAAACGTGGAGTCCTGCTTGTAGGCGGTGCTGTCGATGGTGTACGTGGACTCTGCTACTACGTCGGGGTCGGGCTGCGCCTGCTGCGTCTCTTGCTCATAGGTGCGCATCAACTGGCGCAGCTCCTTGTCGGTTACTTCGTTGCCCGCGGCCAGCCGTTGCTCTACACTGGCGGCCTTGCGGGCCGGCGCTTTTTTCTTCACCTCCACCGCTTTCTCTTTCTCTACTTTTTCGTCAATCACCTGCAGCGGCTGTACAAGCAGTTTATTAAGCGATATCTTATAATCCCGCATGGTAGCGAGGTAATTCCCCTCAAACGCGAAGCCTAGAATTTTGCCGCTCACCACAAACTGCTGCGAGATGGGCAGCCACGCCTGCGCAGCGGGGTTGTTCGGAAATGCCGGGTCGGCTATGGGACTGTACAACTGCTTCACCTCCGCACTAATGCCGAGGTTGGTAGTTTTGAAGTCCAGGCTGTGGATGGCCCACCTCTCTTCCACGATATTAAGAATGCCCTCCACCACATTGTCACCCCGCGAACGCGGCGTCACCTTGATCTTTGAAACCTCGCGGTCGCCGTCTTTAAAGGTGCCCAGATACTCAAACTTATAATAGCCAAAACTCCTGGGGGCCAGCGGTGACACGATATTGGCAATCTCGGGCTCGTAAAAGCTGCCAAAGATAAACGGCGCGGGCGATTGGCCACTCTGCACGTTGCCCGACGTGTAGATGGCCACCACTTTCTCTTCGAACTTGGCCGGGCGCGTGTACTTGATATCGCTTACCGATTCCTGAATAAACACGCGGTCTTTCGTGATGCCTTCCTTCTCCAGCTGCTTCTTGGCAAACCACGGAAAGTCCTTCAGCTGGCCCTTGCCTTTGATGTAGACACGGGCGGAGTACGAGTCGAGCTGTTGAGTGTGGTACTTCGCTTTGGCGATGGCCTTGCGCATAATGGTGTAGGCAGGGTCTTCCTTGCCGGCGCGCACCGTCACATTTTGCAGCACCATCACCTGCGCCTTCATCGTGATATTGATATCCTGATACGCCTCGGTTACGGTAATCTGCCGCGCCTGTGTTTCGTAGCCGAGGTACTGAAACAGCACATCGTATATACCGGGCGGGAGGGCCACATCGTAGCGTCCCTGCAGATCGCTTGCGTTGCCGGTGCCGGTTTGCCTCACATAGATCGTAGCATAGGCCAGCATCGTGC
>CANGUI010000220.1 GCA_947457025.1 Flammeovirgaceae bacterium
CTTTCGTGTCGCGGTCGGCCCACAGCAGGGATAATAAACTCTGCGTACCATAAACTACGCCGGCGGCATCACTCCCGGCAATGCGGATTCCGCCCGCAGCGCTGATCGAAAGCGTGTACGCCTCCGATGACACGCCGGCAACTGTCACCGGCTCCTGCGTGAGGAAGATCGTGTTGCCGGCCGGCGCGGTCCCCTCCGACACGTTGAGCGAGAGCTGAAACAATTTCTGCAAGGATGCGGCCAGGAAGCGCGCCTCGTTTTCAAGTCCTTGCCGGAAACGGATGCTCGTCTCGTTATTCAGCTCCACTTTACCCGGCTTCGGCACAGATTTCACAGGTGTAGGAATGATCTTTCCAATCTTTTCTTTCGGTAATGCGGTGATCGCTTGATTCAGCTCATACCTCCGCGCGGGCGTAGGCACAGCCGACAGCACATCCGGAATGGGAAAAATCGCCTCCAGGTTTTCAAAGGGAGCCACGGCGAATGAGCCGGGCCGTACCACGGCCTCTTCTTTTTCACCGGGATGCAAAACGAAATAAGCTCCCACCGGCGCATCGCTCTCTTTGATCAGATAACCGCGGTACGAATAGCTGATCATGATCGAATCACCTGGCTTGACCGAAAAAGACGGCCCGGGCCGAAACCGGTACAAATCGCCATTCACATGTTCCACAATGCCGCTAAGCGAATCGGGCATCGACCCCATGTGCAACGTGTTCTGGTTGAAATACAAGACCCAGTCCTGGCTGGCGAGAACCTCCGGGCTGCTATTTATAAAAGTGAATCGGGCATGGCAGGTTTCGTCCGGATTGTTGCCGACCAGATGCCATTTTACCTGTAGGGCAGCAAGGGTTTCCTGGCGCAGGTCAGTACTACTTGTACAAGCAGCCGCGATAAAGAACAGCGCAGCTAAACCGCCTGCGGCGATGTTGTAGCGCATCGTGAATTGTTGGTGGAATTGTAAGGACATTTTGTTGAGGAATTTGGATGAATGGTAGCTGTGAAATATCAGGCCCAGGGATAGAAATTGATCCAACGTTTGAAGTTCCAATGGGCTTGGGGCTGAAGACGTCGGATATTCAAAACTTAATGTTGTATTTCGCCAAGATAAGAAAGCACTCCGTGAAATAAAATCACAAACTAGACATACGGCGAGAAATGGAAAAAGAGAGAACCCTCCCGGGTTACAGCAAATTCTGGCACCCCATTGATGTTTACATGGCCCGACCCGTTCAACTTCCTTTTTTCAACGTGAGAGCGTTCGGTGGGCACAAAATCCTGCCTTGACTGGCGCGCGGCCAAAATTACCTGTGTAGAATCTTGCAGAAAACCGGCAACAATTGTCCGGCACTCGACTTTCGGGGAAGTTATGAATCGAATCATGCGTCCCTCCAGGTCGGAAATATATGCGGGTGGTTCTTGTTTGCTAATTCGGATTGTTTGATATTTGATCTACGCTTTTCGTAACATTAATATTGTATGCATTCAAATTATCATCTCGGTCTTTTACACCTAACCCATCTGCTGGCTAGCGCAGATGGCATAGTAACAAGCGAGGAGCGCGCTGTCTTGGAGGGTATCCGTAAAGAGGAGCATATCGCTGATGAAACTGTCCAGTTTTTTATGGATAAAGTATCGCAATCCAAGGAGTTAGATTTGTATCTCGAAGGAATTTCATTACTCAATCAATGCACCGAAGAGGAGAAACTTTGTGCGTTTGTTCACCTCTACCGCCTGGCGGAAGCCGATTCAGCCATCCACGTGCGTGAGGTACGGTTCCTTTTTTACGGCATAAAATCAACCCGGCTGTCCTTCGATGATGTTGTTCTGGCATCCCAGTTGCACAATTCCAAACGAACCTAGGCCTTAAGCCTGTTTTCGATCCAACAATTTTTGTTTGATGATTTTCACCACCTGCATGTAGCCGAACTACTGCCTTGGATGTGGGATGTTTTCCAACATTTACTCCGGCAGCATGCCCGAGTCAATTTAGTTGTTTTGGGTTACCATGCTGACTGGTTAAGTCAGGCTGACCTGCACGAGGCGTTTTGCCTGGCAGCAGTAAGTTCAAAAACCGCTGCCGCTGGTATGATGCCCATCCGAAGCACACCTGGCAACGCCTCGCATTGCTTGCGGTTCGTTTGCCAGATCGGATAGCAGCATCAAATCGTTCAATTTGACTTATCAGCGGGTCATTGGTATTATTGTGCCTCGTATTCATCAGATCACGTTAATCGATTACAACTATGGCAAATCAAACACATGAACACACAAATGTCCATACGGTGAACGGCAATGGAAAATGCCCGTTCCACGGTGGCGAGATCAAACAAACTGCGGGTACCGGCCCGCGTAACCACGACTGGTGGCCAAACCAACTTAAGCTCAACATCCTGCGTCAGCATTCGAATCTATCCAATCCGATGGACGCAAAATTTAATTATGCAGCAGAGTTTAAAAAGCTTGACTTAAAGGCAGTTAAGAGAGATATATTCAAGTTGATGATGAACTCCCAGGAGTGGTGGCCGGCCGACTACGGCCACTACGGGCCTCTGTTCATCCGCATGGCGTGGCACAGTGCCGGCACATACCGCATTGCCGACGGCCGCGGCGGTGCCGGAGCGGGCACCCAGCGCTTTGCCCCGCTCAACAGTTGGCCCGACAACACCAACCTCGATAAAGCGAGACTTCTGCTCTGGCCTATTAAAAAGAAATACGGCAAGAAGTTATCGTGGGCCGACCTGATGATCCTGGCTGGCAATTGCGCGCTAGAGGCGGCCGGCTTCAAAACGTTTGGCTTCGCCGGCGGGCGCGAAGATGTGTGGGAACCGCAGGAAGACATCTATTGGGGCCCGGAAACCGATTGGCTGGGCGACAAGCGCTACACGGGCGACCGCGAATTGGAGAACCCCCTCGGGGCTGTGCAAATGGGTTTGATATACGTAAACCCGGAAGGTCCCAATGGCAATCCCGACCCGCTGGCTGCCGCCCGCGACATTCGCGAAACATTCGGCCGCATGGCCATGAATGACGAAGAAACAGTGGCGCTCATTGCCGGCGGCCACACGCTCGGCAAAACCCACGGCGCTGGCGATGCGGCCAAGTATGTGGGCCGTGAGCCTGCAGGCGCCGCCATTGAAGAGCAAGGGCTCGGTTGGAAGAACTCACTGGGCACCGGCAACGGTGCCAACACCATTACGAGTGGCCTGGAAGGTGCCTGGACCACCACCCCAACAAAATGGAGCAACAACTATTTCGAAAACCTGTTCGGCTATGAGTGGGAACTTACAAAAAGCCCGGCCGGCGCTCACCAGTGGAAACCCACAGGCAATGCCGGTGCCGGCACCGTCCCCGATGCGCATGACCCCGCTAAGCGCCACGCGCCCATGATGCTCACCACCGACCTCGCGCTCCGCTTCGATCCGATCTACGAAAAGATCTCCCGGAACTTCCTCGAGAACCCCGAGCAATTCAACGATGCCTTCGCGCGTGCCTGGTTTAAACTTACCCACCGCGACATGGGGCCGCTGGCCCGCTACCTCGGCCCCGAAGTGCCGAAAGAGGTTCTCATCTGGCAAGATCCGCTGCCCAAAGCCAAGGCGAAGCCGCTCTCCCCGCGCGACATCACAGACCTGAAAACGAAAATTTTAGCTACCCGCCTCACCATCGGTGAACTCGTCAACACTGCCTGGGCATCGGCTTCAACCTTCCGCGGCTCCGATAAGCGCGGCGGCGCCAACGGTGCACGCCTTCGCCTTGCGCCCCAAAACAACTGGGAGGTGAACAACCCCGCCCGCCTGAAGAAAGTTTTTGCTACACTCGAAGGTATCCAGCAGAAGTTCAACGCGAGCGGCAAAAAGTACGTCTCACTCGCTGATCTGATTGTGCTGGGTGGCTGCGCCGCTATCGAAAAGGCCGCGAAAAAAGCAAAAGCAGACGTGAAAGTACCCTTCACACCAGGACGCGTAGACGCCCTGCCCGAACACACCGATGTCGAATCGTTTGCTGTGCTCGAGCCCGTAGCCGATGGATTCCGCAACTACAAGAACAAAAAACACAAAGCCAAAGCGGAAGATCTGCTGGTCGATAAGGCCCAACTGCTTACGCTCACCGCCCCGGAAATGACTGTGTTGATTGGCGGCATGCGCGTACTCAACGCCAACTTCGATAACTCCAAACACGGCGTGCTCACCAACCGCCCGGAAACACTGACGAATGATTTCTTTGTTAATCTGCTGGACTTCGGCACTACGTGGAAACCCGCTGACGCCGCTGAGGAAGTGTTCGAAGGCCGCGATCGCAAAACCGGAAAAGTGAAGTGGACGGCCACGCGGGCGGACCTCATCTTCGGCTCCAACTCCGAGCTTCGCGCCCTGGCCGAAGTATATGGATGCGAAGACGGCCGA
>CANGUI010000221.1 GCA_947457025.1 Flammeovirgaceae bacterium
GTAGGTATCGAGCCAGGTTTTCTCGGCATCCCACTGGTGCGGTGTCTCACTCTTGCCTTCGACGTAAACCGAATTGTTCACGTCCATCCAGATGCCTTCGGTGCCCTGCACGCGGAAGCCGAGGGAATAGGGGCGCGGCAAGTTGGTGTCATGTTGTAAAAGAATCGTTTCTCCTTTGAAGGTTTCGATCATGGTGGTGACCACATCACCCAACTTGAAGTTGATTTGGCTGTTGGGGTGGTTGGGGCCGCCCGTCTTCACCACGTACTTGTGCAGCCCCCTGGCTTTAGACGCAAACGATGCCAACTTGGTAAAGCGATTGCCTCGGTTAATGTCGGCCATCATGGCCACGGGGCCAATACCGTGGGTGGGGTACAGGTCGCCATTGCGGTACACCGAGTGCTGGGTGCGCCACTGTGCTTCGCTAAAACCCTTCTCGCCAAACTCCGCCCCCACGCCCGGTCTGACGTTTCCGTCGTTGAATTTTACGGCCCGCAGGTCGTGCTGGTAGCCGCCCTGCAGATGAATCAGCTCGCCAAAGATTCCCTGGCGCACCATGTTCATCACCGCCATCACATCGCGGCGGTAGCACACGTTTTCCAGCATCATGAGCGGCATGCGGGTGCGCTCGCTGGTGTGTACCAATTCCCAGCACTCCTCCAGCGTCATGCCGGTAATCACTTCGCAGCCCACATACTTTTTGGCATTCATTGCATCCAGACATTGAATCGTATGCCACTCCCACGGCGTGGAGATAATCACGGCATCGATGTCTTTTTTTTCCAGCATTTTCCGGTAGCCGTAGGGCCCATCGAGAATAACCTGTGGTTTGGGTTTGCCTGCATCGGCTACCTGCTTCAGGCTCATATCCATCATCGCCTGCTGAATGTCGCACAAGGCTACAACCTCCACATCAGATCGCCGCAAGGCAAGTTCAAGGTGGCTTTGCCCGCGGAAGCCCACACCGATGAAGCCGAGACGCACGCGATCCTCTTTCATGTTGCCCAACACGGTGTGGGCGGGAAGTATGGAGACGGAGGTGCCGGCGAGTGCGGCCGATTTGATGAATTGTCTGCGTGTAGTTTTCATGTGTTGCGTGAGAAGGGTATGTTGCGATTCCGGTTTATCGAATCTATAATTCTTTCATCAGGTAGCGATAAAGTTGGCCCATGGCCGCCAAATCTTTTTTATGAACCCGTTCGTGGGGGGTGTGGGGGTTTTGTTGAGGGGCTCCGATGAAACACCAGTCGATGGGGAGATGCCCGCGTTGCAGTTCACCGCCATCGCTGCTGCCAACACCCTCGACCTCCAGTTGATGTTTCACCTTACTCCGGGCGGCGATTGTCAGGATGCGATCGATGAACACGCGGCGCGGCACATTACGGTCGCGCAGCGAAATCACCACGCCACTGCCCAGGCTTACGCCGTCTGATTCCCACGTAATGTCGGAGATCAGCGCCTGCCGGACACCCCATTTTTTGTGAATGTATTCGGCCAGGTAGGGCACCGATCCACCGCCGTGTTCTTCCCAGCAGCTGAACACCAACACACCATCGGTCAGTGTTTCGGCTACCTGCAGTGCATTGAAGATGCCGAGCCGGTTGTCGAGGTAGGGAGACTCAATATGATGGCGATCGTGCCGGAAGTTCACCTGGTACGTGAGGGTCGTACCCCGCTCGATGGGGCGCCCAAACTTATAGAAGGCGCGGTGATCTTTGTCGTATTCGAGCTCGCATACAATAGCGCCTTGACTGTCGGAGCCCACCAGTTGCGTGCCCATGTCGGCATCGGGGCTGCCGATGCTCACGAGTTGGTTGAAATAGCGGACGGTAAAACCCACCGTATCCATGTGGGCAAAGATGGCGGTGCGCGGCTTGCCGAAGGCCACAATCAGGCAATCCTGAAACTCCTCGCCTTCAATCAGCACGGGTCTGGCTTTCCATTTCCTGCTTTCTTTGCGAATGTAGTTGATCAGAAAGTCGCGCACGGGGCGTTCGCGGCCGGAGGGACCGTGTATTTCGCATAGCTGGCGGAGCAGATCCATTTATTTTTTGCGCTTTACGCGGATGCGAGGCCAAACTATTTTAAATTTTCTGCATTAAAAAATAGAGTATGGTACAATTAGTTGCGACCCGGCCATCCATCGCCAATCATTTTCTGAAAGAGTTGCGTGATGAGGTGATCCAAAAAGACCGCGGCCGCTTTCGCCGCAATCTGCAGCGCCTCGGGGAGATCATGGCAGTGGAGATTTCCAAAACATTGCCTTATCGCGAGGAGCAGGTGGTTACGCCGCTGGGGGTTACGCGGCTGCAAACCCTGGCTGAATACCCCGTGCTGATCACCATTCTGCGCGCCGGCCTTCCCTATTTCGAGGGGTTTCAGCACTACTTCGATGAATCGGATTGCGGCTTCATCGGAGCCTACCGCCAGGAGGGCACCGGCGAGATTTCCATCAAACTGGATTACCTTGCCACCCCGCACCTGGAGGGCCGAATTGTGATCCTGATCGATCCTATGCTGGCTACCGGAAAATCCGTGACAGACGCGATAACGGTGTTGCTCAAGAAAGGCAAGCCCGCACACGTACACATCGTAGCGCTCGTGGCCGCACCTGAGGGCCTGCGCCACCTGGATCAGCACCTGCCTGTGCCCCATACGGTGTGGGCATTTGCGCAGGATGAAAAACTGGATTCCCGGTCGTACATCGTGCCCGGGTTAGGCGATGCGGGCGACCTGAGTTTTGGCGAAAAGACCTGACGCGCGCCGTCAGCCGGCAGGATGTAGTTTTTGATAAATTTCCCAGCATACCCACGCATCGGTGGCCGCGTAGGAGATCTGCTTTTCATTCAGGGTCACGTCATCCCAATTGCTGGTTTGCGCACTTTTGCTGATCCGGAATCCCAGCAGCAGCGCTGTGAGTTTCTTCACGCTCTCCACCTGGAGCCCTGTCTGACGAGCCCGCTGGGCGAGGTCTACAAATCCGGCGGCCGCAAAAGGCTGGAGTTTCTGTAATGCTTTGATGTCATCGTGCAGAGCGACACCGGCTTTAATGAGCGTTACGTTCTCGAGCACGTGCACGATGTCCTGTGCCAATCCAACGTGCTTGAGCCGGATCAGAAACGCTTTTTCGCGCGTGGCCAGCTGAATCAGCGACACCGGGAAGTATTGTCCTTTTTTGAAACTCGGGCGCGTTTCAGTATCAAACCCCACCATGGGTTGATCGCGCAGGTAGGGTAGCACCCGCTGCAACTGGTGCAGGTCAGTGATGACGTGTACCTTCCCTTCGAAGGCCCGTAGCGGCAACGACTGGATGGCTTCGGTCGTGATATCTATGGCAGCCGGATTAATCGTTGGTTTCGGTGGGTGCATGTACGCGTACGATTTTGTAATGCAGGTAGGCTTGTAAAACCGTCATCAAGGGGCTGATGATGCAAAAAAAGCAGTAGGGTGCGTAGGCCCAGGTGGACACGCCCAGCACTTTGGATTGGGTGGCGCCGCAGGTGTTCCAGGGAATGAGTACGGAAGTAACAGTGCCACTGTCTTCAAGTGTGCGGCTGAGCAACTCGGGTTTGTAACCCCGTTTGCGGTAGGTATCGGCATACATGCGCCCGGGCACCGCGATGGCCATGTATTGATCGGAAGCAGTGAGGTTGAAGAAAATGCAGGTGGCGGCCGTAGAGGCTACGAGCGAACCGGTGGAGTGCGCAAACTGAATGATGCGCTCAGCGATGGCCTTGAGCAGGCCGGCGCTTTCCATGACGCCCCCGAAGATCATCGCACACAAGATCAGCCAGATGGTATTCAACATGCCGCCCATACCGCCGGAGGAGAGCAAATCCGAAATCATGGCATTACCGGTGGTGATCGATACCTCCGAAGACATGGCTTTCATCAGCGCCACACCTGCCGACCGGAGGTAGTCGCCCTCAATGCCCGACACCTGGTTGACAATGTGTGGCTGAAAGATCACAGCCCCGAGGCCACCCAGCAGGGTGCCGGCCAGCAGTGCCGGTATGGCCGGCACTTTACGAACGATCATGAAGATGACCAGCGCGGGAACGATAAACAACACCGGGTTGAGATCAAAAGAGGCATCGATGGCCTGCAGCACGTCGGACGAATCGGTGGTTGTGGCGGGGATATCCTGCACAAATCCCCGGACGAGATAAATCAGCAGGGTAATGCCGAGCGTGGGCACGGTGGTATAAATCAAATAGCGCACGTGCGTAAACAGGTCGGTGCCTGCCATCGCCGGCGCCAGGTTGGTGGTGTCGGACAGCGGGCTCATTTTATCACCGAAGTAGGCCCCGGAAATCAGGGCGCCCGCAATCCACCCTTCGTGGATGCCTAGGGTTTTGCCGATGCCGAGCAGGGCAATGCCTACAGTAGCAATCGTACTCCAC
>CANGUI010000222.1 GCA_947457025.1 Flammeovirgaceae bacterium
AGTCTCAATCATCTTGCGTTCCAGAGCGCCCGTTTTCTTATCGCGTACGTTGACCTTAACTTTCACCAGAGCGTGTTTCGCCAGTTTACCTTCGTTGTAGGCCACGATTACTTCCTCTGGAGAATAGAAACGTTTTCCCTCCCCTTTTTCGCCCTTTCTGCCCTTGGTCAAATAATAAAGACCCAAAACCATATCCTGCGAGGGTACCGTGATCGGTGCACCATTAGATGGGTTAAGGATGTTATGCGAGGACAACATGAGCATGGAGGCCTCGAGGATCGCTTCTTGACCGAGCGGTACGTGCACCGCCATTTGATCACCGTCAAAGTCGGCATTGAAAGCGGTACAAACCAGCGGATGCAATTGAATGGCCTTGCCCTCAATCAACTTCGGCTGAAATGCCTGTATACCCAGCCGGTGCAGCGTTGGAGCACGATTGAGAAGTACCGGATGACCCTTTAAAACATTTTCGAGAATGTCCCACACAACCGGATCTTTCCGATCAACAATTTTTTTGGCTGACTTAACCGTTTTAACAATCCCCCTCTCGATTAACTTACGTATAATAAACGGCTTGAATAATTCCGCCGCCATATCTTTCGGTAGTCCGCACTCGTGCAGCTTTAACTCGGGCCCAACAACAATTACAGATCGGCCTGAGTAATCCACGCGCTTGCCCAACAGGTTTTGGCGGAAGCGTCCCTGCTTTCCTTTCAGCATATCGCTCAAGGACTTTAGTGCGCGGTTACCGTCAGAGCGTACCGCGTTCACCTTTCTGGAGTTATCAAAAAGCGAATCGACCGCTTCCTGTAGCATGCGCTTTTCATTACGCAAGATCACTTCAGGCGCCTTGATATCGATCAGGCGCTTTAACCGGTTATTCCGGATGATCACGCGGCGGTACAGATCATTCAAATCTGAGGTAGCGAAGCGGCCCCCGTCAAGCGGCACCAACGGGCGCAACTCGGGCGGGATTACCGGCACCATTTTAATGATCATCCATTCAGGGCGATTTTCCACACGCGTATTGGCTTCGCGGAATGCCTCAACAACTTTCAGGCGCTTTAGTGCCTCCGCTTTTCGCTGCTGCGAAGTATCGGTAGCTGCCTGGTGACGGAGTTCATATGACAACTCATCTAGTTTGAGACGGCTCAGCAGCATTTCCAGTGCGTCAGCACCCATTTTAGCAATGAACTTCTTGGGATCATTGTCGTCCAATAGCTGGTTTTCCCGAGGAAGTTTATCAATAATATCCAGGTATTCCTCTTCAGTCAGAAAATCGAGACGGTTCACACCATCTTCCTCTTTGATACCAGCCTGAATAACAACGTACCTTTCGTAGTATATGATTTGATCCAGCTTCTTGGTGGGTAAACCCAACAGGTAGCCGATTTTATTGGGTAGCGAACGAAAATACCAGATGTGTGCCACCGGAGTAACAAGTTCGATATGCCCCATGCGCTCGCGCCTGACTTTCTTCTCAGTGACCTCCACACCACAGCGGTCGCAAATAATGCCTTTATACCGGATACGCTTATACTTGCCGCAGTGGCACTCCCAGTCTTTTACCGGCCCAAATATGCGCTCGCAAAATAAACCGCCCATCTCTGGCTTATACGTCCGGTAGTTGATGGTTTCCGGCTGGGTGACTTCTCCATGTGAACTCTCCAGAATAGACTCCGGAGAAGCCAGGCTGATGGTGATTTTAGAGAAGTCGTTATTGATTTTTTTGTTTTTTCTGAAAGACATTTTTTTTTGCGTTAGTCTTTAGTTTTCAATTCCAGTATTATTCGGTTGCCGGTTGGGTGGTAGAAAGCGGTCTATCCACCACCCAACAACTAACCTTAATCCATCGTGATCTCGAGGGCGAGTCCCCGTAACTCATGCACCAATACATTGAACGACTCGGGGATGTTTGGCTTGCGCATATTGTCACCCTTCACAATCGCTTCATACGCCTTGGCTCGTCCGATCACATCATCTGACTTGACAGTCAGGATTTCCTGCAGGATGTGCGACGCTCCAAAAGCCTCGATAGCCCATACTTCCATTTCTCCGAAACGCTGACCACCAAACTGAGCTTTTCCACCAAGAGGTTGCTGCGTGATCAAGGAATAAGGCCCGATTGATCGCGCGTGCATTTTATCATCTACCAGATGGCCGAGTTTTAACATGTAAGCCATACCAACCGTTACCGGCTGATCAAAACGCTCCCCGGTCAACCCGTCATAGAGGTAGGTTCTTCCATACTCGGGTAACCCCGCCTCCTTCAGTTCAGACGACACTTCGTCTAATGTACCACCATCGAAAATCGGTGTGGCATATCGCCGGCCCAATTTTTTTCCAGCCCAAGCCAGTACCGTTTCATAAATCTGCCCCAGGTTCATACGCGAAGGAACACCGAGGGGATTCAAACAAATATCCACGGGCGTACCGTCTAGCAGAAAAGGCATGTCTTCCTCGCGCACAATCCGAGCCACAACGCCTTTGTTCCCATGGCGGCCGGCCATCTTGTCTCCTACTTTCAATTTCCGTTTCTTCGCCACATACACCTTCGCCAACTGGACGATCCCGGCCGGCAACTCATCGCCAACTTCAAGCGTGAAGCGCTCCCGCTTAAATTCGCCCGAAATTAGATTACGCTTGGTCAGGTAGTTTTTTACCAGTTCGCTAACGGATTCATTGGTTACCTCGTCTGTTGTCCAGCTTTCCAGGCTCACATCAGCAATTAGGTTTACCTCTTCCGGCACATTGTAATTGCTCTCATCGCGGTAGATATTTTTGTCGGGAAAAAGATTGCTCTCAATCGCCTTCGATGTGAATTTAACGCCTTTGCTGATCAGCTCATCTCCAAACTTATGTTTCACGCCCTGGCTGGTTCTGCCGGTTAGTAGTGACGTGAGTTTTTTAATCATTTCGTTACGGAGCTCAGTCAGTTGTTTGCTGTAACGGTTTTTGAGCGCATCTAACTCCTTCTTTGACTTGCTGCGTAAATCCTTGTCGCGTTTCGGGCGCGAAAAGAGTTTTGTTTCAATCACAACACCCTTCAATGAAGGCGGTGCTTTCATAGATGCATCCTTCACGTCTCCAGCCTTGTCGCCAAAAATGGCGCGAAGCAATTTTTCCTCCGGGGTCGGATCGGTCTCACCCTTTGGGGTAATCTTTCCGATCAGGATGTCTCCTTCTTTTACTTCGGCACCTATTCTGATAATGCCGTTTTCATCCAGGTGCTTCACGGCCTCCTCGCTCACGTTCGGAATTTCCGAAGTTAATTCTTCTTCCCCGCGTTTGGTGTCGCGCACTTCCAACTCAAATTCTTCGACGTGGATTGAGGTGTAGATATCATCGCGAACCACGCGCTCGGAGATGACAATCGCATCCTCAAAGTTGTACCCCTGCCAAGGCATGTAGGCCACAAGCAGATTTCGACCGAGAGCCAACTCGCCGTTTGCCGTTGCATAACCCTGGCAAAGCGGCTGCCCTTTTTTCACTTTTTCTCCCTTCTTCACCAAAGGGGTAAGGTTGATGCAGGTGTCCTGATTGGTTCTGCGGAACTTAATAAGGTTGTACGTTTTATACTCATCGTCAAAGCGAATGAGGCGCTGCTCTTCGCTGACGTCGTACTTCATCACAATTTTCCGGGCATCCACAAAATCCACCACGCCATCTCCCTCCGCCACGATCAACGTACGCGAATCCATGGCAATTTTTTGCTCCAGACCGGTTCCCACGATAGGAGCTTCCGGCCGCATGAGCGGCACAGCCTGCCGTTGCATGTTGGAACCCATCAGCGCGCGGTTTGCGTCATCGTGTTCCAGGAAGGGAATCAACGATGCCGCGATGGACACGATTTGATTCGGCGCCACATCCATGTAGCGAACCTCTTTCGGCTCAACCACAGGGAAATCACCCTCAAAGCGAGCTTTAATTTTCTCCGCCTGGAATTCTCCGTTATTCTTAAGACTCTCCTTCGCCTGGGCAATGTTGAAGGTATCTTCCTCCTCTGCCGTGAGGAAAATGATATCGCTTGATTTCACTTTACCACTCTCAACCTTGCGGTATGGCGTTTCGATGAAACCCATCTTGTTCACTTTTGCATGAACGCACAGAGACGAAATCAACCCGATGTTCGGGCCTTCAGGCGTTTCAATCGTACACAGGCGACCATAATGCGTGTAGTGCACATCGCGCACCTCAAAACCTGCACGTTCGCGTGAAAGACCACCTGGCCCGAGAGCCGACATTCTTCTTTTATGTGTGATTTCGGCCAGCGGATTTGTTTGATCCATAAACTGGCTGAGCTGATTGGTGCCGAAAAATGAGTTGATCACCGATGAAAGCGTACGCGCGTTAATCAGGTCGACCGGCTTGAAGTCTTCATTAT
>CANGUI010000223.1 GCA_947457025.1 Flammeovirgaceae bacterium
CGAGGTAATGGCCGCCTGTGGTGCCGGCACCCTCGATAAGGTTCAGTTGGAGACGACTACTGACTATGCCGTTACGGTTTGCCTGGTGTCTGGCGGCTACCCCGAAATTTTTGAAAAAGGGCTCCCCATCCATGGCCTCGGCCACGATCCCTTGATTTTCCATGCCGGCACCCGAAACCGCGGGCAAGAAACGGTAACGGACGGTGGCCGGGTACTGGCGGTGACTGGTTTGGGGCCCACCCTGACCGATGCGCGGCAGCGGGCCTACGAGAAAGCTGCCCGGATTACGTGGAACAACCTGTACTACCGAAAGGATATTGGCGTAGATTTACAAGCCATGGAATTGGAAAATGGCAAAAGCTAACAGCGATGGGTTGTAGTTGCGGAACAAAAAAAGACGGCCAGGTAGCCGGGTGCCAAAATAACGGCGCCTGCGGCACCGGCGGATGCAATAAAATGAATGTGTTCGACTGGTTGTCGAACATGGAGATGCCGGCAATCGACAGATTTGATGTTTTGGAAGTGCGCTTCAAAAATGGTCGGAAGGATTTTTTTCGCAACCAGGACCGCCTGGAGGTGTACACCGGTGATGCGGTGGTGGTGGAAGCTACCACTGGCCATCATATCGGCTACGTTTCCCTTCAAGGCGAGTTAGTCAGGCTCCAAATGCAGAAAAGGAAAGTCGCCAATGACGGGGAGATCAAAAAAATCTACCGGGTGGCAACGGTAAAAGATCTCGAACGCCACACGGAAGTAAAAAAGCGCGAGCTGCCCACGCTTTACCGGGCTCGCGAGATTATCCGCGACTTGAAATTACCGATGAAGTTGTCAGACATCGAATACCAGGCAGACAATACCAAGGCTACATTCTTTTACTCGGCAGAAGAGCGGGTAGACTTCCGGGAATTGATTAAGATTCTCGCAGCCGAATTTAAGATCCGCGTGGAAATGCGGCAGATCTCCCTTCGCCAGGAGGCCGGCCGAATCGGAGGCATAGGCGTGTGCGGCCGTGAACTCTGCTGTTCTACCTGGCTGAACGACTTTAAAAACGTGGCCACCAGCGCAGCGCGTTACCAAAACCTGTCGCTTAATCCATCCAAACTCTCCGGTCAATGCGGGCGCTTAAAATGTTGTCTGAATTACGAATTGGAAACATATCTGGATGCCCTCCAGGACATCCCGGAGGTTCAGCGTCCACTCCTCACCGAAGCCGGCGAAGCATTCTTACAGAAAACCGACATTTTCCGAAAAATCATGTGGTTTGGATTTAAAGGCGACAGTACGTGGCACCCGCTTAACATCCAACGTGTAAATGAGATTCTGGAACTAAACCGGTTGGGAAGAAAACCTGCGTCGCTGGCGGTGGATGTGGTTCCGGAAAAAGACACAACAGCACCGCTGAACAATGACCTGGAGCGATTGGATAAAAAGTACAAAAACAAAAAACGCAAAAAGCCCCGAAACCGCGGTAACCAACGCGGGCCGCGGCCGGCCGCAAACAAATAACCCGGATGAAGACCTGGATCTTGGCGGGCGTGGTGCTGGCGGCAGCATGTACCAACCCCGACATAGTGTTAGAAGAAAACCAAGACCTGGAAGGCAGGTCATGGAAAATCGGTGATACCATCCGGTTCAACCTAACCGTACGCAACAGCATCCCCTCCTACTCTATCGATTGTATGGTGCGTAACTCGCTGGAGTACCCGTATGCGCGGTTGTTCGTAGCCTACCAGCTGCAGGATTCCGTTGGCCGGATCATCTCGAAACAACTTGTATCCACGTACTTATTTCACGAAAAAACCGGCGCTCCCTTCGGCAGCAGCGGGTTAAGCGATGTGTATGATCACCGGTTTCCACTCGTAACCGACTTTCGCTTTCCCGGCAACGGGCGCTATCAGTTGCAACTGGTGCAGCAAATGCGAACTGATACCTTACCTGGCATCATGGCAGTGGGTGCGCGGATAGGTATAAAAAAGTAGTAGCCCGGAGAACGTTAACCGGGCTACACTTCGACTGATGGCAAGCGTCAACCTGCCAAATTCAGCCTCTTTCTAACCAAAAAAAAGCAACCTTAAACCAGAAGCCAAAAGTAATGTCGGCAAAACTACCTTTAACCAAACAGCTGGTTAAAAACAGATTAGAAAGCGCACGAAAGATGCCTGTAGCGTGATTCCTTACGCCGGGTTTAATCCTACCTGGTTGAAAAGATTACTTGGTATGAAACCAGGTAAGAACCGGAATGACCACCCTGAAGTGAACCAAACATGTGTTTTAACAATCATCAGAATCTGTTTTTTCCTCATTTGAGGTAATTCTGGTTTTTGCCTATCGTGGAAAACTGGCTGACGCAGACCCATACCCCGAGCTGGTTTTCGAAAAAAGTAAAAATTTATAGCCAACATTTCATGAACTGGTTCGGCACGAAACACCTGGCTCAAACCTGTGTACCGTATTGCGGCCGACCTACGTTTTAGCAACCGGGAAAACTCAACTCGAAAGTCACCTGATTTCCGGAATTGGAAAACTGAACTTTTCCCTTATGTATGGAAACAATACGCTGAACCAGCGACAGCCCGATTCCATAACCTCGGGTGTGAATGTCGCCCCTAATTCGATAAAAAGGCTCAAAGATACGATTCCTTTCCCCCGATAATTTACCGCCATCGGAAACAACATTTGTCACCAACAACCGGAGTTCACCGACAACAACGTCCAACCGAACAGCTGCCCGTTGATCAGGTGAAAATTTGCAGGCATTTTCCAGCAAATTACTAACTGCGGTTTTCAACAGGTGGGCATTGCCGGAGATGCGTAAACGATCGGTATCTTCAGGCATAGTATCAAAATCCATACGGATGCTGTACTGCGTGTCAGTCGACAGAACAGCCTGCCGGGCATCCAAAACAATTTCATCCAGGCGCAATTGCGACATGGTGAAAGCGCTACCTTGAGTTACTTTGGCTAAATCGAGCAACGTATTGGTAAGTTGATTCAACTCACGGATATCATCGAGCACGGAAGCAATGGTTTCCTGGTATTCAGCCGGTGTTCTCGGTCTCAGCAAGGTCACCTCGAGTTGGGAAGTCACTTTAGTCAGGGGGTTGCGCAGCTCATGGGAGACGTTAGCAACAAATGTTTTTTGTAAAGCAAAAGCATTCTCAAGACGCTCTAACATTTGATTAAAAATGAGAGCCAGTTTTCCGATTTCGTCTGGTTTCTCAGCTCCACCCAGTCGCTTGTTCAAATTTGTTGTAGTGATGTCCTGTACATCCTCCATCAACCGCTGAATCGGTTTCAAGGCACGCCCGGCATACATCCAGCCGGCCAGGCTGACAACTGCAATCCAAATCAAAAACGTAGTTGCCAGTAAATTCCGCAGTAGCTTCAGATTCTGGTGTGCCTCCCGATGGATAGCACCCGCGATGACGATAAAATCCTGTTGTTGGTGGGTGAATAAGATGCCGATCACCGAGAAAGGCTCAAGGACAAAAGTGGTGCGTTTTAGTTTTTCGACTTTAGCAAGCTGCGGCGGCGAGAGCCGGAAGTCGATTGTATCGTTATTGGTATAGATTTCGGTGTATGTCTGGTCAAAAATTGAGATGTTCTCGCGAAAAAGATAATCGCGTTTGGCACGATCGATAACCTTGAGTAGAGCAGAATCTACCTGCTCCACCTTCAGCAAGAGTGTAGCCGCAGTAACGGCCTTGTCGTACAACCGATTTTCAAAGTCGCGCTCCCACTGCCAACGTGCAAAAATGTACACGGCAACAAATGAAAGAAACAGGATCGCACTAACTAGAAAGCCAAATTGAAAAGTAAGCCGGGTACGAATCTGCATGCTGCCTGGGAATTAATCCGCCCGAAGCACGTACCCCATGCCAAATTGTGTTTGAATGAGCTTGACCGGAAAATCCCGATCCATCTTTCTGCGCAAGTAGTTTACATAGACCTCCACCATATTCGTACCGGTATCGAAATCAATGTTCCAGACGTGCCTAGCCAATTCTTGCTTACTGATTACCCTTCCTTTATTTCTTAACAGATATTCCAGCAAGTTAAACTCCTTGGCGGTAAGTTCTATGGGTATGCCCGCGCGGAATACTTGTTTTTTATCCACCCACATTTTCAGATCAGCCGCTTCCAAGACCTGACTATCCGGATGCTGAGCGCGGTTTCTTTTAGCCAAAGCCCGCAAACGGGCCAAAAGCTCCCGAAATTCAAAAGGCTTCGCCAGGTAATCATCCGCCCCAGCATCAAAACCCTCCACCACATCATCGGTTTCATTTAATGCGGTAAGCATCAAGACCGGCGTTTGGATCTTGGCATCCCGTAAGGCCCTGGTTATCTCTCGCCCGCTTATTCCGGGCAGTATAATATCCG
>CANGUI010000224.1 GCA_947457025.1 Flammeovirgaceae bacterium
AAGAAATCATTTCACCGTGATCCCGGTATTGCTTGGTGAGCAACTGGAATTCTGATCCGAGTCGGCTATCCCAGAAATAATCCCGGCCCGCCCGTCTTGAGTCATCATCATACGCAAGCGGAAAATAGAGATGAACCCGAACAGGTCCTCGAGTAACCACTACCATATTGATTGCCATTGTACTCACCCATCCATCGTTGAAGTTGGTGGTCGCTTTGGTGATGGATGCCGCAAACGGGCGGCCGGATGCCGTGCTGACTGCAGTTCCGGAGCTGGGCTGTACAACTGGCGGTGCAGCAGGTACCGTTGGTTTGGTGAGATGAATGGAACCCAAAAAGCTTTCCACCTCAGGCATAAATTCTTCATTGTTCATGAGCACCAATACCGAAAGCCGGAGACCATACCCGGTAATGCTGGTCAGCAGCAAGTAAGCGGTCTTCTGTTCAAATTGGAACGTGGAAACCCCTGAACACGAGGTCCAGCCGTCCTCCTGCGTCTGCTCTGGCTCCGGTTTCACTGCGCCTTGATAGGTGCCCGCCACCAACTGCTGCCATTCGGTGTCGAAGTCGGTGCGTGGAACACCCGTACTGGTCATGCTCTTGAGTATGGAAAGCCGGCACCAGCCACGTGTAACTTCGTTGGTGGTGACAAAGGAAACTGTATGTTCGGTGGATTCCTTTTTCCAGCCCATGAGGGGCGTATAATTGGTGATGTCAAATGTTTCACGCTGCGCCAGCAGGGGCAACGATAATATCGTGAGAAAAAGAGCAAGAACGAGCTTGTTCATATTTAAATGATTTTGTTTTCGATAGCCAGCCGTACCAACGCAGCAGTATTCTTCACTTTCAGTTTGGCAATCAGGTTTTTCCGATGCGAGTCAACCGTGCTGTCGCTCACGAAGAGTTTCTCGGCAATTTGATGATTGGTTAGTCCCTCCGTGATCAGCCTGAGCACTTCCACTTCGCGCCTGGTCAACAGCAGTTGTTGATCGGAGAGGCTCTCCTGCACGTTGGCCTTTCCCAGCCAACATTCACCGCCTTCCATCACCGTGTGCAGGGCGGCCTGAATTTCACCGGAGGATGAATTCTTGAGCAAAAAACCGCGGGCACCATTGTTCTTCATACCCTGGATATAGGTAAGCTGATCGAAGTTGGTGAGGGCTATGATGCGCAGGCCGGGGTTGCGGTCAGTGAGTTTCCGGCAAAGGTCAAGACCCGATTGATCCGGCAGACTGATGTCGAGGAGCACCACATCAGCTGCATGTTGTGAGAAGAAACTGAGGGCCGAGGAGGCGTTTCCGGCATGGCCGACCAATTCAATTTCGGGTAACTGCTGCAGCATACTTTTGATGCCCTCCACCACCAAGGGGTGATCGTCAACGATGAACACCCGGATCATACAGGAATGGTGAGGTGTACCGAAGTGCCTCCTCCGGGGGTAGACTGAAGATCATATTTTCCCTTTAGAAAATCCATGCGCGACCGAATGCTGAACCAACCGGCCCCACGCGCATTTTTCAGAGTTACCAGATCCAGGCCAATGCCATCGTCTTCCACCGTGAGGTCGAAAGAATCTGCCTGCCATGCCAGTTGAACCACCAGGGTGCGGGCCCTGGCATGCTTCAGTACATTGGTGATCAATTCCTGCGCGATGCGGTATACCATTACCTCGCGTTCGCCCGATAATCGTTGGGCAACACCCAGGGTTTGAAAATTGACAGTCAGAATGGCGGCCTGATGCACGGAGTCACAATAACTTTTCAGACCTTCCTCAAGGCCAAAATTGACCAAAACCTCGGGCATCATGTTGTGGGCCACACGCCTCAGTTCCGAGATGGAGTGGTCCAGCATATCCAGCGACCGCTGAAACATCAGGGCGCCATCCGGATCCATTAACATATTCGATTTCATATTCGAGAGAGTAAGTTTCACACCCGACAACATGCCGCCCAATCCATCATGGAGGTCCTTCGCCAGGCGGCCGCGTTCTTCCTCCTGGCCCTTGATTACCGCCTGGCTTGCCCACAGTTGTTTTTCGGTCTCCAATTCGCGAATCCGTTGCTGGTGCAACTTTTGGCGCTGGGCGTAGCTAAAGTAAAGGAGCCCCAACAGGAGAGACACGGTTACAATAACAGCCGCCATCAGGTAGGTAATGTTATTTTTCTGACGGATCACTTCCTGCTGGGTGGCTTTTTCATTTTCTAGCTCCCGGATTTGATCGTCTTTTCGCTGTGACTCAAAACGGGCTTCCAGCAGGTTGATGCTGGCCTTGCTTTTTTCGCCTGCCACAGAATCCTTCAACACTTCATACTCTTTTCGGAATGTCAGCGCCTGCGCATAGGCACCGCGCAGCTCAGCCAGATCGGCTCGTTGCCGGTAAAGATCCTGCAACTCGTAGGACGAGCCGGTCGAGCGAGCAATGTCAATGCCGCGTTCGATTGCCTGTTGGGCCTGTTCGTATTGTTTTTGCGTTACCAAACAGGCTGAGAGACCCATCCAGCCATACATCTGGTACGGCAGAACGTTTTGTTCCTGCGCCAGCTTCACTACCTGGCTATACAGTTGGGAAGCTTCCTCTATCTTTCGGGTGCTTTTCTTCACGTCCGCCTGTCCATGCCATCCGTCCATGATCAAAATGGAATCAGCCGTGCTCCTGCCAATGCTCTCCACTTCCTGAAAATGGGCGAGGGCCTGGTCGTATTGCAGCAGAAAAGTTTCCGACTGGGCCAGGTTGATCAAAGAGGAAGCAATCGCGTAATCGTCCTGGAGGCTGCGCGCCAGCTCGAGGGCTTCCCCGGCATACCGTTTCCCTTTTTCATACTGCTTCAGGCCGTTAAAAATAGAGGCTAGGTTGTTGTTGATTACGCGCAGCAGTCTCTGCGCATTCAGTTTTTCTGCAATACCTTTTGCTCGGAGGTAATGATCGGCCGCCAGCTCAAAATCTGAAAGGTACTGCCATTCGTTGCCCAGGTTGATGTGGGCCACGGCTTTGTCGCGCAGGGTACCGGCCTGTTCAAAAATCCGCAGCGCCTCCTGGCACAGGTCCAGTGCCTCGCGGAACTTACCCTGGTTGTTTAGCACCACAATGGCATACGAGGCGTACGTGCCCTGCCCGCGAAGAAATCCGATTTGATTGGCCAGTTGCCGGGCGCTGTCGTAAAAAGTCATGGCCCTGCCGGGGTCGGTCACCTCAAATTTTTCTCCCGCACTAAAATAACGCCACACGCGGCTGCTGTCCGCCAGGCTCGACTGCGCCCAGCCTGGTACGGTGAAAAAAATTGCCAGTAAGGCCACCCAGGCAAGACGCCCTCCGGCCAACAAAATGCTTTTTTTTTCGATTATGGTGTAAAACATGACAGAAAAAGGCATGGCAATAGTAAAAACAAAGCTAATGGTGAATATGAAACAATGGCATGGCTTTTTGAAAAACCCCCTTTTTCGGGGAGGGTTTAAATCCTTCATTATACCGAACTTTCCACGGTGTTCCCGCGAGAATCCGGGATGGTCTTCGTTGGCGGTAAACCTTTATTTTTATGAGCAGGCGTTGTTGGTTTTTGAGTTGGGTGCTGGTTGGGCTGATTTCGGTTGGCGCCACGGCCCAGCCCCTTTCGGGTATTTACACGGTTGGCAGCGGTGGAAATTACGGCACACTGACCGCAGCGGTTAGTGATCTTCTTTCACGCGGTGTTAATAGTCCGGTTACATTTCGCTTGCGCACCGGCACCTTTAATGAGCAAGTCATTATTGGCACGGTCGCAGGCGCCTCAGCCACCAATACCATTACGTTTGAAGCTGAGAGCGGAAATCCTGGCGATGCGGTCCTGACCTTTTCCGCAACCGCAGCCGGAACCAATTATATCATCAGACTGGACAATGCGGGCTTTCTGACCTTTCGGAATCTGACACTTCAGCCAACCGGCAGTTCGTTCAATCGGGCGGTACAAGGGGTCAATGTGCTGACGAACATCACCTTCGAGAACCTGCGCATCACGCTTCCCACGACCACGAGCATAACGGAAGACAGGGCTGCGATTTTACTACGGCCGACCACCTCGAGTAACGTTCGGTTATTGAACACCGTGATTACGGGAGGCTCGCACGGATTTATTCATGTGGGCAACAGCACGGTAGCCAGCTATTCAGCGGGCACAGTGATTACGGGTAACACGATCAGCAACGTGTACGCGCGGCCGATGTATTTGCAGTACATGAACGGAGTGGTGTTCAACGACAACGTGATCACGGGTACGAGCTACAGTGATTACTATGGGACGGTGATCTGGAACTGTTCTGGGGTTTTGGAGATGCAGCGCAACCGGATTACAGGCGGAGCGGGTTATGGGGTTTACCTGTACTACCCCAACACGGTGAGCGGCT
>CANGUI010000225.1 GCA_947457025.1 Flammeovirgaceae bacterium
AAGCTAACACGTACAACAGGTGACCGATCAGGAAGGCTACCAAACCATAGATAAAAAACTGAGGATCCTGCTGGAAAAGCAAAAAGGTATCGCCCGCGCAGCAAAAAACGAGTGCTGCGACTACCCACACCGAACGCTGTCCGGTTCCGGCCGCCGTCCAGTACCAGGCGAGCAATGCGGGCATAAGCAATGGCTTTACCACCACGTGGACAGGCCGGGCATCAAAAAGTTGTGTAGCAATTTCAACAATTGCCAACACGGTAAAGACAATCAAAGCCGGTCGCTTCACATTAATTAGTTTTTTGATATAAAAGGTAGGCAAAAGAAACGAAACTCAGCCCGGCAGGCACAGCGAAAGTAAGCAGAAAGTTTTCCGGTTCATTGGCGAAGAACCATCCACCCCCAAGGGCACCCAACCCAATGCCAAGTTCCATGAAGATGTACAGCGTGGCAACGCCTCGACCTTTAAAAAACGGGTTGCTTAAATCCGTAGCCCACGCGAGCAACGTAGGTGAAGTTGATCCCTGTGCCAGGCCATACAGCACCACACCCAAGATGAGCCAGCCTCTGGATTCGGCTCCGCCAATCACCAGGAGTGCGCAGCCCATAAGTAGTGTCGAGACCAGTAACACCGGTCTGCGTCCCACGCGATCGGACAGGCGGCCAGCCACCAGCCGTATGAACAATGAGGAAACTGTAATGTAGGTAAACAACAAACCTTTATTCTGTATGCCTACCCAGCTTCCGAAATCGGGAATAACCGTAAACACGGTTCCGTAAGCAAATGCGGTTAGTGCCATAACAAAAGAAGGAGTCCAAACGAGAGGTTCGAAAAAATCGGTTGCCGTTACGCGTAGGTGGTGTGCGGCGAAACGCTGTTGGTTGGTGAGGGTTTCCTGAACGGCCAGCAGAATGGCGATGGACAAAAGAGCGAAGAAGGCAGAGCAGTAAAAGAGAGCGTTCAGGCCGAACTCAAATGCCAGGAGGCCACCAATAGCAGGCCCGCCGGCCATGCCAATGGTACCGGCTGTGCCCAGGAGACCCATAGCTTCTCCCCTTCGGTTTGCAGGGATGATGTCCGACAGAAAAGCTACCTGCCCCGTGGGTGTGAATCCGGTGGAAAAACCATGAATTAGCCGGATGATCATAAAGCCCGCCACCGAGGTGAGCACCGGATAGGACAGACTGCACGCCACGCATACCATCACGCCCAGCAGCATCACCGGCTTTCGCCCGATCGTATCGGCCAACTTGCCACTAAACGGCCGCGATACCATAGCGGTAAGAGTGAACAGCGAAATGATCAAGCCCTTGTAATCGGCACCCCCCAGCGATGTGAGATAAGCGGGTAACTCCGGGATCATCATGTTGAAGCTCGCAAAAAAGAAGAGCGAGCTGGTGCAGACCAGCCAAAAAGCGCGCGTGTACACCCGTGACCTATGTTCGTTCACCGGAAAGCAAGACTGAAAAAATGTTCACGATGCAGGGTGTGATTAACCGTTATTCGATGCTGCTTCCTGTGCCCCCAGTAAAAAGCCCTTAATAAAATCATCCAAGTCGCCATCCAGCACATTTTGTGCGTCTGTACGTTCAACGCCGGTACGCGCATCTTTCACCAGTTTATACGGGTGCAGCACATAGTTGCGAATCTGCGACCCAAAATCGATTTTCATTTTGCCAGCCTCGATTTTATCGCGCGCGGCATTGCGCTTCTCCATTTCCAGCTGGTACAAACGCGACTTCAGCATCTGCATCGCCTTTTCACGGTTGGCATGCTGCGAACGCTCCACCTGGCACACAATCACAATACCGGTTGGCTTGTGAGTTAATTGTACCTTGGTTTCGACTTTGTTGACATTCTGCCCTCCGGCGCCGCCCGAGCGTGATGTCTGCATCTCGATATCACCCGGATTGATTTCAATGTTGATGGTGTCATCCACCACCGGATAAACAAACACAGACGCAAAAGAGGTGTGCCTTCGTTGGTTGGCATCGAAAGGAGAAATCCGTACCAGCCGGTGTACCCCGCTCTCGCCTTTCAACTTCCCATACGCAAACGGGCCGTCAATTTCCAGCGTGGCTGATTTAATGCCCGCCACATCGCCCGATTGGTAATCGACCTGGGTGACCGTATACCCGTTTTTTTCGCCCCACATGATGTACATGCGGTTGAGTATGTCTGCCCAGTCTTGACTCTCCGTGCCACCAGCGCCGGGATTGATTTCAACCATGGCACTGAGCTGATCCTCCTCGAGGCTGAGCATCTTTTTAAACTCCAGTTCCTCTACAGCCTGGTATACTTTCCTGTATTCGCGGTCGAGTTCATCTTCCGAGGTATCTCCGGCCTCATGAAATTCATGTAGTACTTCCAGATCATCAAACAGACGACTCAGTTTCTCATAGGCGTCCGTCCATACCTTTTTGGTGCGGATATTTTTCAGAACTGCTTCGGCCTGCTTGGGATTGTTCCAAAAATCAGCCTGGTGGGAAATGCGTTCTTCGTCTTCAACTTCTACTTTCTTGCGATCGTAGTCAAAGATACCTCCTCAAAGCCGCCACCCGGGCTTTCAAGTCTTTCAACTGGTCAGTGGTCATGGTTGATGATGATTGTTTTTTGAAGGCGCAAAGATAGAAGAAAAACCGAGGTCAGCACATCGGCTACGTTGACTTGAAGAACGGAGACGTGTCATCAACTTTTTTGATCACGCGGCCTCTTGTCCGTTGATACTTGGGCTTCAAGAAAAGGATGGCTCCTCCCACGGCCGTAGACATTGCCATCACCGGGGCGAGGGGGATTGAGAACCGGGCGCCACCTGGCACAAAAAAAGCGTTGTTAATGAGATCTACTCCCAAAACCATCAACCCCCCGGAAAACAGCGCACCGCCTAAGTTCAGACCGGGACTTCGCCGCTGATATGACCGAAGATGAGCGATCTGGTGGTACCAAATCGTATCAGCCGAGTCCGTGAATAGAAAAAACTCGTGCAACTCACGAATGCGGCTGACTCCTTTTTCCCCTGACTTCATTTTGTACCCGATCAGTTCACCCTCTTCCCAGCGCGCAACCACTTTTTCGCGTTTCAGCAACACCAGTTGCTGCGCCGAACAGGGTGTGCAGGTATACAAGAGCACCAGGATCCAGCCAAAAAGCCCAAAGCTGAAACGATTATCGGTGCACGATCTAAACAAGGTGATACAGCGCATGATTGTGTTAAAATAAATGGACCCATCCAAACGGATCAGGTGCATGGCCTCGCTTAATTTCATCCAGCGCAAGCAACACCCGGTTTGAAAAGTCGCGTTTTTCTACCGGCGGTAAATGATAGTCTGTTCCTTCATATCCAATTAATTCAATATGGGCTATGGTAGCCGCCGTACCTGCACCAAATGCCTCCGTGATGGAATGATCACGCAGGCCATTGATTAACTCCTCCACGGAAATTTTTCGTTCTTCCACAGGCATATTCCAATAGCGTGCCATCTGAATGACACTATCGCGCGTAATCCCCGCCAGAATGGAATCGTTCAGCGCGGGAGTAATCAACGAGTTTTCTTTTACAAACATCACATTCATGGTGCCGGACTCTTCCACGTATTTATGTTCAATACCGTCGGTCCAGATCAGTTGGTGGTATCCCCTATCCTGGGCCAGCTTGGCGGGGTAAATAGCTCCGCCGTAGTTGCCGCCCGCTTTCGCATAACCCGTACCGCCCCGAACGGCGCGGGTAAAGTGGGTTTCAATGCACACCTTTACCGGAGTAGAATAATAAGGTCCGACCGGACTGAGAATAATCATAAAAGTAAAATTCTCAGATGGCCGGATACCAATATATTCATCCGCGGAAAACAAAAACGGACGGATGTAAAGGGAACTGCCGGGAACATCCGGAATCCAATTACGATCCAGTTCGATGAGTGTTTGAAGGCCCTGCATGAAGAGTTCTTCCGGTACCTCAGGCAGACACATCCGCTCGGCCGAGCGGTTTAACCGTTTCCAGTTATCCAGAGGACGAAAAACCAGGGCTTCACCACGCTCATTCCGGTAGGCTTTCATCCCTTCAAAAATAGATTGACCATAATGCAGTGCAGGTGATGCAGGCGAGATCGAAATGTGACCGTAAGGAACAATCCGCACACTTTGCCAGGCACCATGATGATAGTCAGCGATCAACATATGATCGGTATACACTTTTCCAAAAGGCAGGTTGGAGAAATCAACACTGGGCAAGCGTGATGCCGGAGTGTTGTGGATTGAAATTTTGTGTGTGGCGACCATACGTTTACATTTAGGCGCAAGATAGCCGGAAAAGCAAATTATGCCTAACAAAT
>CANGUI010000226.1 GCA_947457025.1 Flammeovirgaceae bacterium
AGGCGCTCCACTTCCTCATCGGATTTCACCCCTCCGCCGAAGTCAACCTTGAGCGCCGTGTTGGCCTGAATATCCTCAATCGCATCCCAGTTGACAACCTGCCCTTTTTTGGCACCATCCAGATCCACCAAGTGTAAAAACTCCATATCTTCTTTTTCAAATTCAAGCGCAACTTCGAGCGGATCGTCCCGGTACACTTTCATTTTTCCGTAGTCACCCTGGGTAAGGCGAACACACTTACCGGCAATCACGTCAATGGCTGGAATGATTTTCATGGGATGGGGAAAATTATGGTGGGGTTAGTGCAGGCATGTGATTTACCGCGGGCTGAACCGGATTCTGAAGATTCATATTTCAAGGAATCGTTTGATCACCAACTCGCCGGAGCGATCCGATTTTTCCGGGTGGAATTGCACCGCATAAAAATTATCTTTCTGCAACGCGGCACTAAATTCCAATTTATAATCGGTTTGTGCAACAGTCTCAGCCAACACGGGCACATAGAAGCTGTGAACGAAGTATACCGACTGATTTTCGAGCGCTTCCGGTAACCAACCCTTGACGTGCGTAAGTTGATTCCAGCCCATGTGGGGCACCTTATGACCTGGCGCTGCCTCAAACCGTTTAACCGTTGCGTTGAAAATACCCAGACAGGGCGTGTCATTTTCGGCCGAGTGGGAACACATCAGTTGCATACCGAGGCAGATGCCCAGAACCGGCTGGCGTAGATTTTTAATGACAGCATCTAACTGGTGTTCTTTCAGAAAGCGCATGGTGGTGCTGGCCTCGCCAACACCCGGAAAAATCACCTTGTCGGCTGCCCGTATTTCGTCTGGATTACTGCTGACAATATACGAAGCACCCAGGCGGTCGAGGGCATTGCGTACGGACTGTACGTTGCCGGCATTGTAGCTGAGGAGAACGATCTGCATATTCGGTCCGGATTTATCAGATGACACCTTTTGTGCTGGGCAGGTGGTTGCCTTCCCTTTTTACAGCCATTCGGATCGACTTGGCAAAGGCTTTAAAGATCGCTTCCACCTTATGATGCTCATTGATTCCTTCTGCCTTGATGTTGAGATTGCACCTTGCGGTGTCTGAGAATGATTTAAAGAAATGCACGAACATCTCGGTGGGCATATCTCCGATTTTCTCGCGCCGGAATTCAGCTTCCCAAACCAGCCAGGGGCGGCCGCCAAAGTCGATGGCTACCTGGGCGAGGCAATCATCCATCGGCAAACAAAAGCCGTAACGTTCGATGCCCCGTTTGCTGCCAAGGGCTTTCCGGATTGCTTCACCAAGTGTGAGCGCCGTATCTTCAATGGTGTGGTGTTCGTCAATATGCAGGTCTCCTTTTGCATGAATGCGAAGGTCAAGAAGACCGTGCCGCGCCAGTTGGTCGAGCATGTGGTCGAAAAAAGGCAAGCCGGTGGAAATCTGACTCTGGCCGGAGCCATCCAAATCAACCGAGATGGTCACTTCCGTTTCGCGGGTGCGGCGGTGTACGGTTGTGCTCCGGCCGCTTTGCAATAGCCGGCCGGCAATTTCCGACCACTGGCTCGTGATTAGTTTACAGGTGTCGTGTAACTCGAATTCCCGTAGCCTGGCCTGTAGTGTACCATCGTTATACAAAATGGCGTTAGCACCGAGATTTTTCGCCAGTTCCACATCCGTAATCCGGTCGCCAACTACCCAGGAATTTGTCAGGTCGTAATCTCCCGTGAGGTAGTTGGCCAGCATGGCCGTGCCCGGTTTGCGGGTTGGCTTGTTTTCGTACGGTAGTGAGCGGTCAATGTGTACAGCGTGAAAATGAATCCCCTCGTTGGCCAGCGCTTTGATCATTTTTCGATGGGCAGGCCAGAACGTTTCTTCCGGAAAGGAGGAGGTGCCGAGACCGTCCTGGTTGGTCACCATCACCAACTCGAAGTCACTGTCCCGTGCGATCTTGCCCAGCCAGGTAAATACTCCGGGAATAAATTCCAGTTTCTCCAGACTATCGACCTGCTGGTCAGTGGTTGGCTCCACAATCAACAGACCATCCCGATCCAGAAATAATACTTTCTTCATACTGCTTTAAGCTGTTCAATGAGATGTTGGTTTTCCGCAGGCGTTCCCACCGTAATTCGTAAACAATTTTCACACCACATAACGTTTGAGCGGTTGCGCACGACTACACCTCGTTCCAGCAGGCGCTGATAAAGTGAGTCGGCATCTTTCACCCGTACGAGCACAAAATTAGCATCCGAAGGAAAGATTTGCTCAGTGATGGCAAGGCAGGCCAGGGCCGAGCGAAGTTCGTTTCGTTGCTGCTTCAGCAATTCAACTTGTTCGTGGGGAAATCCTTTGCTGATGGATGCAAGCGCAATTTCCTGCGCTGCGGTACTGATGTTATAGGGAGGCTTAATCCGATTGAGCCAGGCGATGATGTCGGCCGATGCGAATGCCATCCCCAGGCGTATTCCGGCCAGGCCCCAGGCTTTGGAAAGCGTTTGCAGGACAACCAGGTTGGGAAGGTCATTCAGTTTGGTTACCCAGCTTTCACTTTCAGCAAAGTCGATATAGGCTTCATCTACGACTACTATGCCGGGAAAAGCCTCAATCAAAGCGGCCACTTTCTCCCCGTTCAGCAGATTACCGGAGGGGTTATTTGGCGAACACAGGAACAACATTTTGTCTGCCGATGAAAAGGCCTCACGCACGGTTGTGGTATCAAGGTCAAAATCCCGCGTAAGCGGAACGGGGATGACGTCAATGCCGTTGATGGCGGCACTCACACCATACATTCCGTAGGTGGGCTGGGGGATAATCACCCGATCACGGCCGGGCTCACAGTAGATGCGAAGCAGAAGGTCGATGGCCTCATCACTTCCGTTTCCTAAAAAGAGTTGATTCGGCTGAACGCCCTTAAGAGCAGATAGTTTTTGTCTGAGCCGTTGCTGATGTGGATCAGGATAACGGTTATAGGGGGAGGGAAACGGATTTTCATTGGCATCCAGAAAGATCCGGGCTTCGCCCGAAAACTCATCGCGGGCGCTTGAATAGGGCTTGAGGTGCCTCAGGTGGGGACGCACAAGATCATGGATGCGGTTCATGAGAGTGCATTTAATCGGATACGCACGGCAAGTCGATGTCCGTCTAAGTGTTCGGCGGTGGCCATCTCTTCCACCACAGGCCCAAGCGCTGTTAAGCCGTCGGGCGTGAGACGTTGGTAGGTGATGAACTTCATAAAACTTTCCAACGACACGCCACCGGATGCAGCAGCATAGCCGTTCGTTGGCAAGGTATGGTTAGTACCTGACGCATAATCTCCTACTGACTCGGGTGACCACGACCCGAGGAATACCGACCCCGCGTTGCGAACCTGTGCCACTACCTCCGACTCATCGGCCCAGTGTGCGATCAGGTGTTCGGGAGCATATTCGTTCACAAATTCAAACAGAAGAGCTTCATCGACAAACGACACCGCCAGGCTGTGGGACAAAGCCTGCCGTGCAAGTTCTTTTCGGGGCAAGGACTCCAGTTGTAAGGCAAGTTCGCGCGCTACCTCAGCGATCAGCGGCTGATGATTGGTTGCCAGGACAACCTGACTATCCGAGCCATGCTCAGCCTGCGACAGTAAGTCGGCTGCGACAAATGCCGGGTTTGCATCGCGGTCGGCCAGTACAAGCACCTCCGATGGGCCCGCCGGCATATCGATGGCCACGCCTTCCTGGTTCACAATCTGCTTGGCTTTTGTAACGTACTGATTTCCGGGCCCAAAAATTTTATGTACAGCGGGAATAGTTTCGGTTCCGTAGGCAAATGCACCAATGGCCTGCGCGCCGCCCACCTGGAAAATCCGGGTGACGCCGGTGATGGAGGCGGCGTACAAGATGGCAGGGTGAATGGTGCCGCCGGCAGAAGGGGGAGAGCATAACACGATTTCCCGGCAGCCGGCTAATTGCGCCGGAATGGCGAGCATCAATACCGTTGAAAAAAGAGGGGCGCTGCCACCGGGAATATAGATCCCGACTTTGTCGATCGGTACACCCCGGCGCCAGCAAACCACACCCGGCATCGTTTCTACTGTCAGTGTATCTCGCTTCTGCGCCTCATGAAACCGACGAATATTGCGAGCAGCGGTTTGGATGGCACGCGTGAGGCTTTCCGGCAGCGCAGAAGGTGCATCTGCAATTGATGCCGTCGTCACCTCAAGCTGGGCGATCTCAATTTTATCGAATTCCCGCGAGAGGGCCCGCAGCGCCTCATCACCCGATTTTTTCACGCGGTTCAGAATATTCCGCACGGAACTGTCCAGGTATTCCA
>CANGUI010000227.1 GCA_947457025.1 Flammeovirgaceae bacterium
TCCAGATTTGGAGTGGGCACCATCATACCGTGGCTGTAAGCCCCAACATTCCACAGTCCGACATCATCGGTGCAAATCAGCAGAATGTTTGGCTTGGTTGGTTTGGGGGGAGTGGCAGGTTTCTTTTGCCCTACAGCCCCGGCACCGATTAGTAAAAACAATAATACACCCGTTAAGCGCATCGCTTTTTCTGGTTAGATTGATTTTTTTTTGACAACAAAAGCCAAACGAATGTATTGCATCATTTCCTAAAAACAAAAATACTTTTTGAATTTATGGCGAACTACACGATGGTCGTTGCGATGCAACGTTACATCCTCCGCGAGGGCAGGAAACATTCAACAGGCGCGGCTTGCAACTCACCCTGGGAGAGTTGGCGCGGGAGTTGAAGGTTTCAAGTGGGCGTATAACTAGAAGCCATCTCAAAAATACTTCACCATGTCAGGTTGAGCCTGTCGAAACCGGGTTTCAGTACCGAATTGCCTTCGACAAGCTCAGGCTGACAATTAAAAATTGATTTTTGAGATGGCTTCTAACTATTTCCCAACAAAGGAACATCTGTTCGCAGCCTTATCCAAAGACTACGATGGCCGTTTTGCCGATGTGCTATCGTCATTTCACGCCGGTTCTCCTCTTTCGCTTGATCCACTAGCGAAACTATTCAGCGCGATCATGGATCTTCAGCATGAATACCGGTCGACCATCATCTGTGTCTGTTCAACATATCTTGAGGCAGCAGGTTATGCACCGGCAGATTTCCGTGAGTTACTCCATTAACCGCCAGCAGGTAAAAGCCCTGGTGGACGCCTAAGTGGATGCGGGGCTGCTGACATCCGACATTCAGGAACCTGAGGAGTTTGAGGTTTTTCGCTTCCAACACGTTAACCTGTTCACCACCTGGGTAATCAGTCTGTCTATCTCTTGCCACACAAATTCATACCGGAAGATGAAGTCCGTTTACCTGTGGGGTATTCTGATGTGTTCCTATTCATATCTTACAGCAACAGGTCGCGCGCAGTTGAAATCTTTGCAGGTCTTAGCAATAAGGAATGCATTGTTCAAAAAACTTCCTGTATGCCAAAGTAAATGCCGGAGGAACCGTTCGCTCCGAATCCGAAATCCATACACAGATTCGTTCGCGTTTCCTGATTTACCTTCAGACGAAGCCCGCCACCATAGCCCATTGCAAACCGGTGAAAAAGCTTGTCGCCTGCCAATTCATTATTCACGGTAGTGGCGTTAAGGAAGGCAACTCCTCCAAGTACACCGTTTCGCGAAAGTGTGAACCGGTATTCCATCTCGAAGTAGAGCAGGCTTTCACCACGAAATCGTCCCTGGATGTAACCGCGTCCTGACCGGTTGTAGGTATCCCATCCTATCGAAGGCAGGGCGAGGTAAGGCATCTTGCCGCCCACCAGAAACTGTCCCCATAACCAACCAGCAAGTATCTGATTGTGGGTGCCCAAACGCCGGTAAGCACGAACTTCCAAATTAACCTGTTGACTCCCTGAAGAACTGCCGAGCCAGGTTGTGTTGGAACGCAGCGTACCGTCAAGCAAAAGACCGCGATAGGCATTGATCGCATTATCTCGTGTATCGAGCACCACGCGGGCGTGAAGTCCTGCGGTTTGATACTGCATGGGAGAAAAGCCTTGCGTTCGTGCGTACAGGTAATGAGACGTGAGAAAGGGTGGCGACGCATCCGTGTCCAATAGCTCATCTTCGATATCGCGGTGAATGTCTATGGACACGCCAATGCCGCCATACCATGACCCACGAAGCTGCCGCAACGCGGTTTCATACAAGCGAATATAGGTGAAGCGCATGGGTTGTTGATCGGTATTGGCTGCCTGACGGAGCGGCAGGGCATTTAGCGAAAATGCAGCCGCAAATTCGCGGATACCAAGCCCATAGGTTGGCTGGGAAAAGAACAGCACACGCCAATCACCCTGAAAAATCCAGCGATCGTGCGAGAGATAAACAAAGTGGCGGAGGTTGAAGTTGACCTGCTGGCGTGAGGTGAGTTGCACGTTAGCAAGAGCGTGCGACAAGCGCGTATGCCGTTGGCTGTCGAGCAGGATGGCAGGAGCTACACCGGCGCCAATGATGAATCCGTTTGCCGGGGCATAACCAACGATTGGTAATACCGGGAGATATAATTTGCGGAGTTCGGGTTCAGCCAGCGACGAAGGGTTTGTTGTCGAAATCAGATCGCCAAGGTCCTGCCTGGTTTGCCCGGCCAGTTCGCCCGTGATGATCATTGAAGCGAAGAACAGTCGCGCGATCAGTATAAAGTTCTTACCGTGCGAGTTATTCGCGCCACCGCCGAAACTAAAATGCCGTCCAGCCGCCATCGGTGGCAAGGCACGCTCCCGTAATATTGCTGGCATCCGGTGAGAGCAGGAAGAGGATGATAGCTGCTTGTTCCCACGGCGTTGCGCCCCGTTTATCAGGTTCATGCGCGGCAAGAAGGCTGGCTGATTTAAAACTGGCCATCCCACTACCCATCCCTTTCTCCATCGCCCACTTAACAAATTCCATAGCGCGAAAAACCATCGGAGTATCTGTCTGTGCCATATTAACAGAGTTTATCCGAATGCCATGTGCTGCATAATCAATTGCAGCATTACGGGTGAGGCCTGTGACGGCGTGCTTGCTTGCCGAGTAGGCCGGGTTTCCGGGTAAGCCTGTGAGGCCCGCGATTGACCCGATATTGACGATGGCACCGCCCGTCTCTTGTGCCATCATCTGCCGGAGTTGCGCACGCATGCAAAAAAACATACCGTTAATGTTGGCATTCATAACGTTGTGCCAATAGGCATCCGTGGCGGCATGTAGAGGTGCAGGCAATAAATGGGTGGTGTTTTCAAAATCGGGGGGCAGGGCAGGATCGTTTCCATCCATGACGCCTGCAGCGTTTAATACGAGATGCAATCCTCCGAATTGTTGCACACATGCATCTACAGCACCCTGAGCTGCGTGCGGATCGCTGATGTCGGCCAAGTGGCCGATTGCCGTTCCGCCAATTGCTGTGATTTCGTTCACCGTCTTCCGGAGGGCCTCAGGTTTCCGGTCAACACAGAACACCCGTGCGCCTTCTTTGGCAGCTCGCTCAGCGGTGGCGCCACCTATGCTGCCGTGCGCAGCACCGGTGACAAACAGGGTTTTGCCCAGAAAGCGGTTCGGGAAGAATGTCGCGGGGTCTACGGGAGTTATACCATTTTTCATATAATTAAGGGTTAGTGATTTTTGGCGGAAGTTACCAATGCTTATGAAAACTATAAACGGTTATCCGCCTTCTCCAAAAGACTGCATCACGGTGAATGAAGTAACGCACCCAGCAATCTAAAATACAACCTGAAACTGCCTCGTTTGTTCTTTTTCTTTCCATGAGGGTTCGAGATACTGATGAGATGGCGATGAGATGTTCTAATTATTTTGTGTTGGATTGCTTTGGCAGGTTGATTTTTGCCATGAATTCGGAGGGTGTAATGTGCCAGACTGCAGGCCAGTCGCTTTCACGCCAGTTTACTTCGGTACCACCATCAATCGTGATGACCTGCCCGATGATAAATCGCGCGTCTTTGCTGAGCAAGAACGCAGCCAGCCCCGCAATATCTTCAGGTTTCGGAAACACGCCGATAGGGCGGGGCAGAGCATTGATCAGGGGTCCCTTGATTGAGTCGGCCAGATCTTTTTCGAGCAGTGGCGTGAGTACAGCGCCGGGTGCAATGGCATTGAGGCTGATACCATTTTTTGCCCAGTCGGCTGCCCTCGCCCGCATCCAGCGCAACACGGCGAGCTTGCTTACCGGATACCCGGTTGGTGATGAACTGATCAGTCGCAGGGCTTCAGGTGTATTTCCGGTGGCTAATGCTTCGGCTGCCGCACCAGAAAGACCTGGCGTGATCAAAACAGAATTTGAGGCTGTAATCAATACGCGCGACTGGCTGTTTGCAACCAATGCGGGACGCAGACCCTCCAGCCATTCTACCACTCCGCGGAAGTTGATTTCGAACATTAAACCGTTGTCTGACGTATCGACACCTGCGTTTGCAACAGCTCCATCCAGCCGATGGCCACACATCTTCAGTACTTCGGTTACCGCCTGCCGGCGCCCGTCAACATGCGAAAGGTCTGCCTCCACCTCTGCACCCTTTCCGGGCAGGTCTACACCGATAATGCGGCAGCCCGATTCCTCGAGTCGTTTTCGAATGGCTAAACCCATGCCCGATTGGCTTCCGGTAATGGCTATGGTCATGTTGGTGAATATCATCAGACATCAAAAAATTAAGTGTTAAA
>CANGUI010000228.1 GCA_947457025.1 Flammeovirgaceae bacterium
CTGTCAGTTTCGCACGAATTTTTTGATTTCGTGCTGGCCGAACCATACCCGTTTGTTGGTTTCGATTTCCGTGAGAAAAAGCGTGGTGACGTAGTTTACCACACGCCTGTTACCGGAGACATCCGTTTCACTAGTCATCTCTCCGAAAAGCATCAGATCAGCGCCCATTTCACGGCCCCATTTCTTGACCGTTTCAGAGCTGGCAAAATCCTGCTGTTCCGCCCGTTCCCGGCGCAACAGGTCACGAAAATGATCAGACTCAACCAAATCGGCCAGACCGGAGTCAAAAATGGAGACTTCAATCTTTTTGATATAGTTGGCGGCATCAATATGTTCACTTGTTTTATTTCGAACCAGCCCTACGATGATGGCAGGCCGGCGGCCGAGCTGGCTGGCATATTGCTGGTACCGTTCCGATTGCATCAAACTCTGAACCATCGTGCCGGCCACCAGTCGGCTGTCTGCGTCGTTCCAGCGCCCACTCAGATCGATCGTCTGTTCCGGGGCTAACCGGGCCACCTGGCGGCTGCAACCTCCCACCATCACCACCAATAACACCAACGATACAGCGCGCATCAGCTTGAGCTTTTCAATAAATCAGTTGCCTTGTTTTTCCCTTAAACGGGAAATGACACCGGAAGGGTTATCACTTGAGAAGACTACATTTCCGGCCACCAACACATCTGCCCCGGCTTGTAAAAGGGCAGCGGCATTTTGCTCGTTAACGCCGCCATCGATTTCAATGAGAGTAGCAGCGCCCGTCCGACTGATCATCGCCTTGAGGGCAGCTGTTTTTTGAAACGTCTGATCAATAAACTTCTGACCACCAAAGCCGGGATTTACGGCCATGAGACAGACAAGGTCAATATCACGAAGGGTATCCTCCAGCAGTGCCACAGACGTATGAGGATTGATTGCTACGCCGGCCATTGCCCCGGTACTTTTTATTTGCTGCAGGGTACGATGGAGGTGCGTACTGGCCTCCAGATGTACGGTAATGACGTCCGCACCTGCCTTCCGAAACGCCTCCACATATCGCTCTGGGTGTACGATCATTAAGTGGACATCCAGCGGTTTGCGGGCATGGCGCCGGATGGCTTCCGTAACCGGAATACCAAAAGACAGGTTCGGAACGAATACACCGTCCATGATGTCAATATGCAGCCATTGTGCTGCACTGGCATTGACCATTTCCACTTCATGTTGCAGGTTAGCGAAATCTGCAGCCAAAATGGATGGCGCAATGATGGGTCGTTCGTTTATCATAATTACTGTTTTACCAAACGGATCAGTTTTGAATGCGCCGTGCGTTTTACATTAACAAAATAGATGCCACCCGCCAGTTTTGTTAAATCAACCTCTATGGGATCATACTGGCGGGTGATTTTGACAACCTGATTAATCTGCACCCGGCCCGCCAGGTCAGTTACCACAACCCGGATATCCTCCTGGAGCCCATTTTGAATTCGAATGGAGAGTACCTCACCTGCCGGGTTTGGATAAATCTCGATTGGGTCATCAATTTTTTTTGATTCAAAAAAGTCGATCACTTTGAGGTAATTGGGAATTCCGAAGCCCAACAGGTTATCGGGAGCCGAAGCCTGTGAAGCGGATTGTAGCATGGCATTTCGTAATCCATCCAGGCTTAGGTCCGGATACTTCTGAATCAGGCCTATGGCCAAGCTCGCTACGAGGGGCGCTGCATAAGAAGTGCCGCTGCCGGTTGAAATCGTTCCGTTTCTGCGTATCAGCGTGGTTCCGGATCCCAGGGCCACGAGATCAGGCTTGGGGCGTCCGTCTGCGGTTGGGCCGATTGAACTGAACGAACTTCTGATCCCGTTGGTAGTGACAGAGCCGACTGCCATCGTACCGATGGCGTCTCCGGGTGGCGTAACCAGGCGCCACCCGGGTACGTTTCCTTCATTGCCTGCACTCGTCACCACAACAATACCCCGCCGGGCTGCTTCAGTAGCCGCACGGCTCACAACAGCGGTTGTTCCATTGAGGTCTGCCGTGGTGTAATTCATGGCGCTGTCGTCAAACGTATTGTACCCCAATGAAGCTACAATCACATGTACCCCGGCGCTATCGGCCCGTTCCGCAGCAAACAGCCAGTTCCATTCTTCCACTCGGTATTCCGAACTGACATCTTCCGTTACGTATAAAAAGTAGTTTGCGCCAGGTGCTCCTCCGGTAAAAACCGCGGGACTAAATCCGGCCATGATGGAAAGCACTTCGGTGCCGTGGTCATCGTACTGATATACGGAGTTGCTGCGAGCTACAAAATCATACGTATCCTTCACCCGGCTGCCCGAGTATAAATGTTGAAAAAAAGAAAGAGTGGCCACTCCATCAAAACCACTGTCAAAAACGGCAACATCAACACCCTGGCCGGTAAACCCGTCTACGAGCATGTTTGTGATTCCCAGCATCTGTAACTGGTTGCGGGTGGCGGCCGGTGTATCCTCTCCCGCCCTGTCTTTTGCCTGGCGGCGGCCCGCTGTGAGGCGACGCCCGGGTGCCACGAACCGAACCCCGGCCACAAAGGGTAACGCCTGTATTGCGGGCAATTGCGAGGGTTGGGCCTGGATTAGTGCAGCGTTTAGCCACCTTGAGGTGTGATATACCTCAACGCCAGCGGCCCGCAGCTGGCTGAGAAAGATTGGTGGAACGGGCAGGTCAGCCGTTGTGATTGCTACCCCGTTTCGGTCCCTCCGCTGAAGCGCTTTTGCCGAAAGAAAACGAGCTGGTTCTTGAAGCGAAAAGGGTGTTCCTTGTTTTGAGGTAAAGGACACGATATACCGGTTTTGCTGGCTCCAAGAGATACCGGCAAGGAAGAGTAAGACTGCCGTTAGCCTACCGCCTCCCATAGGAGATCAAACGTTGCGAAAACACAATACCTCGATCCACAAACTGGCGCCCATAGCAGGCCGGCTGGGAACAATAGTTTAGCACCTGGTAGTCCCGCTCAATCAGGCCAATGTCGCGCGCATAGTGGCTCATGCGCAGATCAAATCTCACCAGCCGATCGGGCGTATTTCCTTCCTCCACCGTGACAACATCACTAAAGGTCTTTTCACCCAGCTCGCGCGGTACTCGCACTTGCGTATATGTGTACACATCACAGGGGCCGCTTCCCTCACAAAAATCATTACCGCCAAGTGTATTGTAGGCATTTCCGTTCCAGTCACGCGACCGGATAATCGGAAAAGCCAAAGCTACGTAAGCAGTATTCCCGGCGCGCAGAATCAACTCCTGCGCCGTGCGCTGCACGCGCCACGTCACCAAGGGAGCAAAGGGCGCTGAGGCACCCTGGCGCCGCGACCTGGATAGCAGATATGTTACCTCCCCCGGAACGGGACTGATTGAATCAGTAACTTCTACCTGTAACTGATACCCGTAACGCGTCTCAACATTAGCGGTGATAACGGTTGAATCAACCTGATACAACCAAAACATCCCTTTCATTAACGGCATATAAGCTGCATCCGGCAGCGGTGTATATACAGGCTCCGGACTACAACCAGCCCCACATAATCCCACAAACACGATCCCAATCCAACCGCTGACGTGCATGGCTTTTATCTACCCGTAAATTTACCCTTTCTTTTGTGATATTTGGGCATGGCTTTGCGCATACCGGTTAAGATTGGGAACATCACCAACCTAAGTGATGCCCGTTACGGGGCCGGCATGGGCGTGGATTACCTTGGGTTTCCGATTGGGCACGGCCTATCGCTCGAAAAGTTCAAAGACATCGCAGGTTGGCTTTCAGGCCCGCAGCTCATTGTTGAAGTAGAGGAGTTGGATCCCGGCTGGCAACCACCTCTACCCGATTTAATTTATCAGATCGATGTGGCCCAGGCCAATGCCATCGGCTCCTTAGCCCCTACCACCCGACTAGTTATTTCCGGAACCGGGCCTGAGTTGCTGAACGCCCTCCCCTATCTGGAAAGTACAGAAGCCGAGATCCTGTTCCTGGAGGTTACAGACCCAAACTCTCTTGAAAATATTCACTTGGATCGCCTCGCCGGTTCTTTTAATGTCTGGATTGCTGTAACGAATACCTCCGAATTGGATCGCCTGGCTCAACGCCCGTTTTACGGTATTGCACTCCGGGGGTCGGAAGAAGCACGCACCGGCCTCAAAGACTACGGAACTCTGGCTGAAATACTGGAGACACTTGAGGTAAACTCTTGATGCCCCTACTTGAAATCCGGGGCAAAAATTCAGCTCATGCCTTTGCCGTTCGGGCTACTGTTTTCGGCACTGCCTGGATCAGGTTGAGGATCCTGACTGCC
>CANGUI010000229.1 GCA_947457025.1 Flammeovirgaceae bacterium
ACACAAATTAAGCGTTTTCACCCCGGCGGCATTGAATTTAAAAATGTGCATGGCAAGGACTTGAAATCCCTGATCGCCCGACTGCGGCAGCTCTCCCCTGTACCGCTGTTGGTGGGTGCGGACGAAAACCAGGTACTGTACCAGGCGGATACGGGGCGTAGTTTTCCCAGTCATCTCCAACTGGCTGCTATCGCGGACGATTCGCTGGTGCATGCTGTATATGATTTCGCTGCGGGTTGGATGGCCCACATGGGCATCAGTTATACCACCGGGCTAAGCTTGATCCCACTTTCCTTCGAGGCAGCCGCGTGGCAATCTCAGCTCAAACGAATTGGAAGCGACCCCGAATTAAGGTCTGACCGAGCTCAGCGCTGGTTCAGCAAACTGGAATCACGCCCGTGCTTTGCCTTTGCGCCATGGCATACGACCGACATCATACTGGCCGCCACCAAGACTGACACCCTGCGGCTGCCCGACATTTCCGAGTTTACCTCATGGCAACACTTCGAACCCAAAATTATCCGCAGTACAGACTTTCGGTATCAGATTCGAAATGGAAATAGTTTGGTGCCGGCGGCGCGCTCGGCAGCATTCATCAATCAGGTAGTTCGAGGGCAACTGCGATTCCGCGGTCTGATTTCATACGCGCACCAGCCTGGCGGCGATGTTTCCTACCAAAGCGTATTCCGGGCTGGCAACGATCTCATCACTACACCGGCGATTGATGAGCGCGAGATACAAAAAATGCGCAGGGCATTTCGGAAGAGCAAGCAACTCCAAGCCCAGCTGAATCAATCCCTGCGCCAGGTGCTGGCCCTGAAGTTCGACCTGCTCGCGAAAACCCCTGGGGCGGAGACCGAGCCGTGGCAATGGCGAACGGCTGAGAAGCGCGTACTTCTTCAGCGAGCGTTTGAAAGCAGCGTTACCATCGTAAAAAACAAGGATCAAGCGTTGCCCATCCGGAATCTTGACCTTACAAAAATGGCACTCGTTACCTTGGGGGATCGCCCGGCAAGGGCATTGGAAAGTCGTGTTGAGAAATATACCCGTCTCAAAAAAATAACCTGGGGCAGCCTAAGCGACACAGTGCGGGTGAAAAACCTGATTGACAGTGCGTCGCACCTTGTGGTGGCTGTAGTTGACCCGGCACTTTCTCCGGCTGCTGCCACATGGCTCCGGAAATACACAGCCGAGAAGACTGTGGTGGTCTGCCACATGGCAGGCGTGGCACATCTGGATGTGTGGGAGCCATTTGATGCCCTCCTGGCCGGCTATATGCCGGGCGATGAAATTCAGCACGTACTGGCGCAAAATCTGTTTGGCGTGCAGCCTGGAAAGGGCACCTTGCCGGCGAACCGGATACCACAAGAGCAGGCCACCCTCGAGCCCCTGCCGCGTTTTTCGTTTTCGGAACCTGAGGCAGCCGGTATGGATCACGAAACACTTCGGCAGATTGAACCGATTGTGCAGGAGGCCATCAGCCGAGGTGCCACACCGGGCGCTCATGTTGTTATTGCCCGCCATGGAAAAGTGGTGTACCAAAAAAGTTTCGGTACGCTATCCTACACGACTGCCGACCCTGTGACCGACACCACCTTGTATGACCTGGCTTCCGTTACCAAAGTCAGCGCGACCCTTCAAGCCATCATGTTTCTCCAGGAGAAAAAAATAATCGATCTCAATAAAAAAGCATCGGCATACTTGCCTGAACTGAAAGGTACCAACAAGGAAAACATGGTATTAAACGACATTCTGACACACCAGGCCGGGTTATGGCCTTTCCTCCCCTTTTGGGCTTCAACCATGAAAGATAGTGTGTGGATGCCCGAATTCTACCAGCGTACGCCTTCACCGGATTTTCCATGGCCGGTTGCGGAGAATCTCTACGCCCGCCAGGCAATGAAAGACAGCCTCTGGACATGGATCATACGTTCCAAAGTACGCGATAAGCAACCGCGGACACCGTATGATTACCGGTATAGTGACATGGGCTTTTATATCCTGCAACGGCTGGCTGAAAAACTATTGAACCAACCCCTTGATGAGTTCCTGACCCAGAATTTGTACCTTCCGCTTGGTGCGTCCACCCTCGGCTACCTGCCGCGCACACGCCACTCAAAAGAGCAAATTGCTCCTACCGAAGAAGACAAACTCTTTCGTAAAAGTTTGTTGGTAGGCTTTGTTCACGATCAGGGAGCGGCCATGCTGGGGGGCGTGGCGGGTCATGCCGGGTTATTTGGAACGGGACTTGACCTGGCAAAGTTAGGGCAACTCTGGCTCAACAAAGGGCAATATGGAGATACCCGTTTCTTCAGGCCTGAAACGGTGGACCTGTTCACCGCTCGCCAATACACTACGAGCCGTCGGGGGTTGGGGTGGGACAAGCCTATACTGAACGATTGGAACAGTCCCACCGCCACCGCTGCCTCCCCCTTTACATTCGGACATACCGGTTTTACCGGAACGTGCGTCTGGGTTGACCCGGCGTACGACCTTGTGTTTGTGTTTTTATCCAACCGAGTTCATCCGGACATGACCAACGGAAAACTCCTCAACCTGAACATCCGCCCGCGGATTCAGGAGGTAATCTACCGGTCGATCTTTACTTTTTCTTTGTATCGGCCGCCGGTCAAAAACTAAATTGCCGCAAACGGGGTTATTAAAAAAACATTTGAAAAAGATCAATATCGGCATTGTATGCTATCCCACTTTCGGCGGTAGCGGGGTTGTGGCCACCGAATTAGGTAAGGCACTGGCAAAAGAAGGTCATCATGTGCATTTCATCACCTACAGCCAGCCCAGCCGACTGGACTTCCTGAATGAAAATCTTTTTTACCACGAGGTCGAGTTCCGCTCCTATCCTCTTTTCGAGTACCCCCCGTATGAACTCGCTCTTGCCAGTAAAATGGTAAGTGTTGTTCGAAATGAGAAACTGGATCTTCTGCACGTACATTATGCCATTCCCCACGCCTCCGCAGCCTACATGGCTAAGCAAATCCTGAAAACCGAGGGCATTTACATTCCGGTGGTAACTACTTTGCATGGAACCGATATCACACTCGTAGGGAAGGATGCTTCGTATGAGCCGGTGGTAACCTTCAGCATCAATCAGTCGGACGGCGTAACAGCCGTTTCAAACGATTTACGTAAAGAGACCTATGACTTTTTCCCGATCACCCGGGATATTGAAGTCATTCCAAATTTCATCGACCTCGAGAAGTTCAAAAAACAAAAGAAAGATCACTTCAAAAAAGCAATCTGTCCTAATGGTGAATCATTAGTCGTCCACATTTCCAATTTTAGAAAAGTAAAGCGCATCGGGGATGTCATTAAAGTGTTTTATAATATACACGCCCAGCGACCCGCTAAGCTGTTGATGATTGGAGACGGACCCGAGCGTAACGGCGCGGAACAGCAATGCCGGGAAGCAGGCATCCTGAGCGACGTGCGCTTTCTTGGAAAACTGGAAGCAGTGGAAGAGGTACTCTCCGTTGCGGATTTGTTTTTACTGCCATCAGAAAAAGAAAGCTTCGGACTATCAGCCCTCGAAGCCATGGCGTGCGAAGTGCCGGTCATTTCATCAAACACGGGTGGGATACCGGAACTTAATGTACAGGGAGTAACCGGTTTTATGAGCGAGGTGGGGGATGTAGACGACATGACACGCAAAGCTCTTTTCATTTTAGACAAGGCAAATCTGCCGGCATTTAAAGCCAATGCCCTTAGACGGGCTCAGGAGTTTGATGTGTCGAACATACTGCCGCTATACGAAAACTACTACTTTCGGGTGCTCCACGAAACTGCGCCAAAGATTTCAGGTAGTGGTGTTACCTGAGCAGTATGGAGCCACAGCCGGTACCAGGTAGCAAAAGAGTTTATTAACATCAATCGATACTCCACTGGCCTTTACGGTACGTGTCCCGCTTGCCACTCCAAACAGTATCGGGAAGATCTAACTTTGAATTTGAATTCAGATTTTCGTCTGGCCATGTTGAACGTGGCGTTGCGAATTGGGCGAAAGAGTTACTTGATCCGTTGGGGAATTTAAAACCACTTTAGGGGAATCAACGGGCATAGCGCAAAACATAACCCGCTGGCTCAAACCAAAGACCCAAATGACCAACACCAAATGCAAAAAGGGAAGTAGTCCAAGATTGGGTAATCATGTTGTTTGCTCCGCTTCTTCGAATACGATCTATTATTTGCCAGGTTACCCTGGCGATACTCCAAAATCCCCACCAAACCCGTACACCGTACATACGATTGTGGTTGATCAAATCATGC
>CANGUI010000230.1 GCA_947457025.1 Flammeovirgaceae bacterium
ACGATCGTATACTCCAGGTGGTCGGTTTCGGTTACGAGTTTTTCTGTTTTGAGGGAGAGATTAGCCTGGCGGGCAAAGTAACTGCCGACCCGTTTTCGCAGGCTTTTCGCCTTACCTACATACAACAATTCATGATCGGCCCGGTAGAACCGGTAGACACCCGGGGCATCCGGCAGACCGGCTACTTGGTCTTTAAGGGTGCTCATTCATTATTGATATCCCACGGATTCACGTCAAATTTCAGGGAGTCGGGTTGTTCGAAGCGCGCACAATCCAATGTGATATCCAGGCCGGTGGCAGGGGTACGAAATCTACCCTTGAAAATACGCGTGGTGGTATCGCTATACACTTTCGTCATAAACGCATCCCAGATGGGGCGTGCAGAGCGGCTACCTTGCCCAAAATCCCAGGAGGGAAATCGGATAGCGCGTTCATCGCCACCTACCCACACGCCGGTTACGAGGTTATGGGTAATGCCCATGTACCAACCGTCGGAGGCATTGTTGGTAGTGCCCGTTTTTCCTCCGATTTCGTTGTCAACTTTCAGATCGTAGCTAAGACCGCGCGAGGTGCCTCCGCTTTCCTCAATTCCACCCATTAGCATATACACCATTTTGTACGCTGTTTGTTCATTGATAGCCTGACGTGTTTTGGCCCCGCGACTTTCAATGATATTGCCATTCTTATCTTCTATACGGGTAATGAACTGTGGTTCCGTGTAGATGCCATTATTGACGAACGTGCTGTAGGCACCGACCATCTCGTATAAGGAGACGTCGCTGGTGCCCAGGCAAAGAGAGGGAACAGCATCCAGTTCAGACGATATTCCTACACGGTGGGCGAACTCCACAACGTTTTCGGCTCCAAGCGCCTGCATGACCTGCGCGGTTATGGAATTTATCGACCGGGCCATGGCTTGCCGTAGATTCATTTCTTTTCCGCTGCCGCGCGAACCGTCTGAATTGGGTGGCCACCAGGTGCCTCCAGGCACCTGGAATTGGGGAGAGATGTCTTTCAGTTTCAGGCAGGGAGAGTAACCTGATTCCATGGCAAGACCATACACAAATGGCTTGAATGTTGAGCCAGGCTGCCGAGTGCCCTGCCGAACGTGGTCAAACTTAAAGTACTTGTGACTGATACCTCCTACCCAGGCTTTGATTTCGCCTGTGATGGGATCCATGGCCATGAGCCCGGTATGTAAAAACCGCTTATAGTAATTCAGTGAATCCAGGGAACTAAAGAGGGTATCGCGTTCGCCCTCCCATGTAAAAATGGTCATGGGCTTTTTTTGCTTTAACATGATCCACACCGAATCGCTTTGCTCACCGTACCGGCCCACCAGGTTTTTGTAGGCATCGGTTTGGCGAATTCGCGATCGCAAAAAGTTTGTGATCTCCCGTCCATCATCGTCCAGCCACGGATTGCCGCTCCGTTTTTTCCATTCAGTATCGAATAAGTTCTGGTATCCTTTCATGTGTCCGGCCACGGCCTGCTCAGCATACAACTGTACCCTTGAATCTATGGTAGTGTAGATTTTCAATCCCGAGTTATACAGATCAATCCCTCGTGATCGCGTGTACTGGAGCAAGTAGTTACCAAGTACCGTTCGGAAATAAGTCGCCAGGCCTTCATTTTGGTTAAGCACCCTGAAATTCAAACCCAGTGGCAAAGCGGCGATCGAATCAAAAGCAGACCTGCTGGTGAGTTTATAGCCTCTGCGGTATACTTTGTACAACACCTCGTTTCGTTTACGTAGGGCATTTTCGGGCCGCCGGATTGGATTATAGAAGGTAGGATTTTGCAGCATACCAACCAACAGGGCAGACTCCTGTAGATTCAGGCTGTCGGGGATCTTATTGAAGTATGTTTCCGCTGCCACTTTAATCCCGTAGGAATTATTGCTGAACTCAGCTGTGTTCAGGTACATGGCAATGATTTCTTCTTTCGTAAAATTCTTTTCCAGATCTACGGAAATGATCCATTCCTTGGATTTTTGAATCAGCCGCCGGGGGTAACGCCCCAGTGTGGCCAATAACCCATCCAGACTTTTATCCGGATTGCGGGTATATAGATTTTTGGCAAGTTGCTGGGTGATCGTGCTACCACCGCCAGACGGATTGAACGTGAGCAGCCCATAGGCAACACGCAGAAAGGCCTCGAAGTCTAATCCCGAGTGATTGTAAAACCGGTGATCTTCCGATAACAGAAGGGTATTTACTAAATCGTCTGACAGATCATGGATTGTTACCTGACTCCGGTTATACCTGAAGTATCGACCCAGTGAGACGCCATCAGCAGAAATAATTTCAGAGCTGAGATCATTTTCAGGGTTCTCAACTTCCCGGATGCTGGGCATGCCGCCAAACAGCCCGAAAAGATCAACGCTCACAAAGAACAGATAGGTTGGCAGTCCAACCAAAAAGCAGAAACAGCCAATCCAGACGTAGCGAACGAGTTTCGGAAACCAGGGGCGTCTCAGGCGCAGCAGCCTATGGATTCTTGACTTCAAAGTTTCGATCAAAGAAGGTGAGGTACTCATCCAATGCTTTGGTTCGGTAAAAGGTCTGGAAGTTGTCTTTATTGATCACAAAGGTATCGATTTTATAGCCAGTAAGCGGGTTTTGGCGAATATCAGCTTCCATGAACCGGGTGTAGAATGAGCGGCCACTTGCCAAGTCGGTAAACTCGGAGAGAATGGTGATGTTCAGGTCTTCATTGAAAATCAGATTCGTGGCTTTGGGGCCGTTTTTTTGATCACTCTGGGCGAGGAGCTTTTCCAGATAGCTGGTTGCTTTATCGCTCAATTGGTCGATCTTCTTGTGCACCACCACAAAGATCATCGGGCCATCCCAGGAATTGAGGAACCGAATACCCTTTGCTTTTTCCTGCTTTTCGAGGAAACGCCGGGAAGCGATGAGCAGGTTTTCGGTATACACTTTCAAAGTGCTTTCCGGGTACTTTTTGGCAAACTCACCCAATTCGAACTGGTATCGGGTAACGTCTTCGGTTTTTCCGGTAATCAGGATTCGCAGCAGGGCAAGCTGAGGGGTGAATCCCGTCTCACCAAGGGCATCAGCCTCGTTCAGCAGCCCTGCCGCTGTGCGCAGATTACCGCTTTGGTAGGCCGTGTAGGCTTTCTTGTAAATGAGTTTTTGCTTTTCAGCGGCAACGCTGATTTCCTGAATGTAATTGGGGTTCTTTAGAATTTTGGCGAACGTTGATTCCGGGAACTGGCTGAGCAGTTGTTTAGCGTACAACTCGGATTGTTTCGGATCATGGTCTTTCTCGATCAGGTAAAGTTTATAGAATACTTCTGCCAGAAGAGTAGATTCCGGAAACCGGGTAACAAGCTGTACATAAGAATCTATCGCGTTAACGCGCTCATTGAGTTTTAGGAAGTAGAGGTCACCGAGTTGAAAATAGGCTTCCTCGATTTTTTTAAGGGCTTTTTCTTTTTCTTCCTCTGTACGGGGAAGTTTTTGCATGAGAGCCAAGAATTGCTCAGCTACCGGGTCTTTCGTTTCGGGAGCTGCAGGCGTTGCTCTGTCGTCTGATGTTGGTACCGGCGCGGTTGGTGCTGCGGCCGTGGAGGCGGCTACCACTTGGCTCTTTGAAGATCTACGCCAGTCATCCTCGAGTTCAATTCCACCCCAAATGCGGCGGAATTCTGATTCGCCGGTAGCCAGCGCTGAGGGATTATCAAAATACCATTCGGAGGAGGCCACTCCGGCGTTTTGCGGCACAAGGGCGGAACTCCGGCCACTGCCGCCGTTCGTGGTCACTGTACTGCGCTTCTTCTTTTTCTCGGTTGTTTTTCTGGCACTACTTTTTGCATAGACGGAATCCAGCAGGTTTCGCAGGGAGGCCGAGTCAAGGACAGACAATCGCAGCAGGCTGTCGTTCAGGTGGATCGTCTCGGTGTAGGTGACAAAGTCGGCCAGTACATCGCTACGCTTCTTGTGCAGGGCGTACTGGTCAAAATCTTTCGGGAGTAAGCGCAGCGCGCTGTCGTAGTAGGCCTTAGCGAGTTTATAGTTTCTCAGCGAATCGAACTGTATTTGTCCGACACTGAGAAAGGCATATCCCTGGATCCGCTTGTTGCTACCGGCATGGGCAGCGGATTTATACAGGGCAATGGCTTCCGGCAGGTGGTTTTGTTTGCGTTCAAACTCGCCAAACTCAAAATAGATCTTGTCTTTAAATTCGGCATTTTTTGTATCCGCGAGCAGCTTGTTAAATTGCTTTCGGGCTTGTCTAACGTCGCGCGAGTCTTCCAGCCGTG
>CANGUI010000231.1 GCA_947457025.1 Flammeovirgaceae bacterium
AAATGGGGCCTTTTTTTATTACCTTGTGGACTCGAAAAAAAAACCTAACTATGATTATTCACCAGTCGTTCGCTGACTTTGTTCTTTTTCTTTACGTGCACATGGCCCAGGTTGATGGAGAGTATCATGCGCTCGAAGAAGAATTGATCTTGAGAAAAGCCAGAAAGCTTTATCCCAACGAAGAAACGGCTAAATCCAAATTACTCCAGGCTACCCAACTGCATAAGAGCATGGATCCGGCCATCATCCCGGGTGTTATACGCGAAACCTTCAAGCAACACGGAGAGGTTAAATTCTCGCAGAAGTACAAGATTTATACCGACATGTATGAGATCATTAATGCCGACGGACGCATTGATGCTTCCGAGACTGCCGCAATTGATGAATTGAAGCAGATCATCGAAATGGCGGCAGGCCGGGAGTAACCCTCCTGTCTAAATTTCTTCTTTCCACGTGTGGTCGGCCAGCAGTCGAACGGCTGCCACAAAACTTCTGTAGGGCAGTTTCGCGCCCCATTCCTTCGGCCCTACCATCGACACCAGGTGCTCCCTCTCTTTTGCTTCATACAAATAGTATAGTTTGCCTATGACAGGGGCAAAACTGATCTTCGCATTGTAGATCAGCATACTTAGCTCTTTGCGCTGCTGAATCTCTTTAGCCTGTATGGCCAGCAGTTCGATTTGCTGCCGGATCTGATTCAACTGCATGTTCGTCTGTTCCTCCATCGCCGTAAGCGCATGGTGCCTGATCATACCCTCCTCGGAGGGGCGTATTACCGCACCCGACATCGCTGCCGAATACGGAAGTACGCTCATCTGTTTGTGATAGACCTCTACGTTGGTGGGTTCGCGGTCGGCATGATCATGCTTTTGCGTTACCTGCAAGTAGCCCTTAGATGTGATTTCATGCGTTACGGTCAGCACCGGCATGTCCCCTTTAAAGAATTCTGTTTGAAAATGGATCGCATCTAGAAACCGTGCCACCACCCCATCGGCCATCCCCTGATAGTCGATGGATTGCTTCTCACCGTTTGGGGCCACTTCGTAGCCAAACTCAAAGCCCTGATCTTCAAAGGTGGTCCAGCTCATGGCGATGGAAAGCATGTGTGTAGCTTCCGCCACCTTGATGCGGTAAATGGCCGACTTTGGCCGCTCGCCCAGTTCGTACGATCCGCGTTCCGGGAATAATTGCCAGGAGGCAATGAAATTATAAGCATCTACCATCGCGCGGGTTACAGATTAGCTTAGAAAACCGTTTACCCTGCAAAGAGTTATGAAGAACTTGTTTTTGTTGCCGTTCGGTAGAGATAGACACACATGGCCACAAAAATGGCTACACTCAGCAGCGAGTAACCACTCTTGCCCAGAGTATCTACCATCGTGTGCTCGATACTCAGACTCTGCATCAACTTTTCATCTGCCACCATCAGGATGGCCGCAAACACACCGGTCAGCGCTCCCCCGGCAATGAGGCCGGTGGCAAACAGGCTGCCTTTGCCCAGCTCATCTTCTTCTTTTTGCTGCTTTTTCTTCTCTGCCCGGTAATCAACAAATCCCTTGAGTGCACCTCCGATGAAAATCGGCAAGGTGGTGGCGAGCGGGAGATACAACCCAATCGCAAAAGCCAACGCCTTGATACCGCAAAGTTCAATCATGACCGCAATGAATACGCCCACCATAACGAACTGCCAGTCAAGATTAAACGAAAGGATGCCGCGGGCCAGTGTAGCCATCAGCGTTGCCTGGGGGGCCGAATATTTCTCGCTACCAATGGCGTGGTGAATCCCCTGTGCGAGCATCTCACTGGTAGGAGTATCGAGAATCTTAACCACCAGGCCAATGGCAATGGATGAAACAATCGCTCCGATGAAGAGAGCCAGTTGCTGGTACCGGGGTGTAGCGCCTACAATAAATCCGGTCTTCAGGTCCTGCGAGGTGGCCCCGGCATTTGCTGCCGCAATGCAGATCATGCCACCCACCACAAGTGCCAGCGGTTCATATACTTTTCCACTCCAGCCTACAGCCGTAAAGATCAGGCAGGTGCCCATCAGCGTGGCAATGGTCATTCCGGAAATCGGACTATTGCTTGAGCCGACCAGTCCGACAATCCGGCTGGCCACCGTGACAAAGAAAAATCCAAAGATGATGATCAGAATACCGATCAATAACTTTTCAATAATCGTTTCTCCGGGTATAACCTGGCCAGGCAACAGCGCGATCAACGCCACCAGAATCAAGCTGCCGATAATGACCACCTTAAACGACAGATCACGTTCCGTACGCAGCATGGTAGCTTCGCCTTTCTCCTTCAACGACCCCACACTTTCCCGGAAAGAGGAAATAATCGTGGGAATGGTTTTCATGAGCGTAATAAATCCGCCAGCGGCCACGGCTCCCGCCCCGATCTGGCGGATATAAGCGCGGTAGATGGCATCGGCATAACTGCCGAACGTACGGGTAGCCGGATCCCACGCGGCCGGCCCCCCGCCGGGCAAGTTGATATCGGCCAGGTATCCCAGTTTCACCAGCTGCAGCGCAATGCTTTCGGCAGGCACAAGCGTAGCCAGCAGCGGGATCATAACATACCAGGCGAGCACGGAACCCGCCACAAGTACGGCGCTAATCCTGAAGCCGATGATATAGCCCACACCAAGATATTCCGGGGTGATTTCGGCACGCGTGGCGGCCGAGGGCCAGAACTTGTTTACCTGACTGGTTACATATGAGGGCGTTTCGGCAATCACATGAAAAACCTTTTGGAAAATGGCATACACAAAGGCTACGCCCATGCCGATAAATGCCGTTTTGGCAAAATCGCCACCCTTCTCACCCGCCTGCAACACCGACCCGCAGGCGGTTCCCTCCGGGTACGGCAACGTGCCATGCTCCTTTACGATTAGCGAGCGCCGCAGCGGAATCATCATGAGCGTACCGAGCAGGCCACCGAAGGCCGCCAGAATCAGGATGGTCAGGTAATTGAAATAACCTTCACCTACACTTGTGCCATCTTCGCCAGGCGACAGAAACAGAAAGCCGGGCAAGGTAAACACCACGCCAGCGGCAATTGACTCGCCCGCAGACCCCGTGGTTTGAATGATGTTATTTTCTAAAATGGTTGTCTTCAAGTACCGCCGCCCCAGCGTAATAGCAATCACAGCAATGGGTATAGACGCAGAAACCGTTAAGCCGGCTCTTAATGCCAAGTACACCGTAGAACAACCAAACAAAATACCAAACAACACGCCAAAGACCACCGACTTCACCGTGAACTCCGGAACGTTTTGTTCCGGGGCGATGTAGGGTTTAAAATTTTTAAGTGCGTCCATATCGAACTAGTTATTTGATTACAAAGAAGACAAGGGCATGCAGAAAAATGGATAAAATACTGAAGGCCATAAAGGAACGGCTCCGGCCCCCGGCCGGATACAACTGGCTGATCAGTCCGCTGACAGCCAGCAAGCCAAGTAACACCCAGTAATCATACCGGTGTGCTGCCAGCCCATAAAGCGCGAATAGCACCAGTGGGAGAACGCCACCCAGTTGTTCGCTGAGGCGGTCAATCATCGGATTCAGCCGGTCGTACATCACCATGAGCACCACCGATCCGAAACCGATGCCCGCCACCACAAACCACATCATAGAAGGATTGGTGTTCATGTAGGTAAGCCGCAAGACATCGGCTACTTTTCCGGCGCTGAACGAACCAATCGCCACCGGCAAAAAAGCAAACCCCATAAACGTGCCGATCTGCTCCCGGGGTGCCAGACTGCTCACGTACTCGTAAAAGCGCGGTGCCTGCGTAGCTTCTCCCAGCGCATAGATACCAATACCAATTACTGTCAGGAGTATCGAGGTGCTCGCTCCCACAAATAGCCAGGCCACGCTGGATACCAAAAAGCCAATGATCATCGCTGTAAACGGTTTCCATTTTTTCACCAACGCCGTCATCGGGATGGTGAACACAATCACACCCCAGGCATCTACCGTTTCAATCACCTCGAAGCGGGAGTAATGCAACACGTCGGTAGTATAAAAGGGCAGCAGGTAAAAGATCTGCCAGAACATGATCCAGAAGCCGGAGAAGATCACGAGAAAAAGAATAAACTTCAGATTACCGAAAACGAGAATCATCTCCGAAAACACTTTACTGAACGTACGTTTTTCCGGCTCACCGACTGCGGACTGCGGCTCATCAAAAAAGATCAGCGTGCCCAGCAACAACAAACCGCTGGTTACTGAAGACATCACCAGCACAAACTCAATTCCGATATTTTCGCGA